>JBKPJP010000293.1:0-3162 GCA_046730735.1 Acidobacteriota bacterium
CAACGACGTCCGAAACCGTGCCGGCTCCGACCGTGCGGCCGCCTTCACGAATCGCGAACCGCAATCCCTTCTCCATCGCGATGGGCGCGATCAACTCGATCTCCATCGCCACGTTGTCGCCCGGCATCACCATCTCTACGCCTTCCGGCAGGTGCGCCACGCCAGTCACATCCGTGGTGCGGAAGTAGAACTGCGGCCGGTAACCGGTAAAGAACGGCGTGTGCCGTCCACCTTCTTCCTTCGTCAACACATACGCCTCAGCCTTGAACTTCGTGTGCGGCGTAATCGAACCCGGTTTCGCAATCACCTGCCCGCGCTCGATGTCCTTGCGCTCCACACCGCGCAGCAGCAGACCAACGTTGTCGCCCGCCACACCTTCATCCAAAAGCTTCTTGAACATCTCGACGCCCGTCACCACTGTCTTCGTGGTCGGACGAATGCCGACAATCTCCACCGTCTCATTCACCTTCACCTTGCCGCGCTCCACGCGACCTGTCGCCACCGTGCCGCGACCCTGAATCGTGAAGATGTCTTCCACCGGCATCAAAAACGGCTTCTCAATGTCGCGCTCCGGCGTCGGGATGTAGCTGTCCACCGCCGCCATCAGCTCGTCCACCGTCTTCTCCCATTCCGGGTCACCTTCCAGTGCCTTCAACGCACTGCCGCGAATCACCGGAATGTCGTCGCCCGGAAACTCATACGCGCTCAACAGCTCGCGCACTTCCAATTCCACCAGCTCCAGCAACTCCGGATCGTCGACCGCGTCAGCCTTGTTCATGAACACCACCATTGCCGGCACGCCTACCTGACGCGCCAAAAGGATGTGCTCACGCGTTTGCGGCATCGGCCCGTCAGTGGCTGCCACCACCAGAATCGCGCCATCCATCTGGGCCGCGCCTGTGATCATGTTCTTCACGTAGTCGGCGTGTCCCGGACAGTCAACGTGGGCATAGTGACGATTGGCCGTCTCATACTCCACGTGCGCGGTCGCGATCGTGATGCCGCGAGCTTTCTCTTCCGGCGCCTTGTCGATCTGGTCGAAGGCCACAAACTGCACTTTCGGATTGTGCTTGGCCAAAACCTTCGTGATCGCTGCCGTCAACGTCGTCTTTCCGTGATCCACGTGCCCGATCGTCCCGATGTTCACGTGTGGCTTGGAACGGTCAAATTTTTCCTTCGACATCTTTTTATCCCCGTGTCCGCAGACTCAGTCTGCATTTAATGTTGAAAAAGAAAAGGCACAGACTCTGTAAGCCTGTGCCGGTATTACTTCGCTACTCCCTGGACCTTTGCAATGACTTCCTCCGCGACATTCTTCGGCGCCTGATCGTAGCGCTCGAAGTGCATCGTTGAAGTCGCACGGCCCTGGGTTGCCGAACGCAAGTCGGTCGTGTAACCAAACATCTCCGAAAGCGGCACGAATGCAGTGATCACCTGCGCGCCACCTGGTCGAGGCTCAGTCTTTTCGATTTGTCCACGCCGGCGCATCAGGTCGCCATTGACCGCGCCCATGTACTCGTCCGGAGTCACAACCTCGATCCGCATGATGGGCTCCAACAACACCGGCTTCGCTTTTCGTACTGCATCCTGGAAAGCGAGCGAGCCTGCGATATGGAAAGAGCGCTCATCCGAATCCACCTCGTGATAGCTACCGAACACCAGACGCACCCTGATGTCCACTAACTCGTAGCCGGCAAGGAACCCACGCTCCATCGCGTCTCTGACTCCCTGCTCGACCGGCTTGATGTACTCCTTGGGAATCGCGCCGCCCGTGATCTTGTTTTCGAATACAAAACCCTCACCCGGAGCCGGCTCAATCTCGAGCTCGACGTGTCCATACTGACCGCGACCACCCGTCTGTTTCTTATAGACCTCTTTGCCGGACGCAGGCTGCGTAATGGTTTCGCGATAGGCCACCTGCGGCTTGCCCACATTAGCCTCGACGCCAAATTCACGCTTCATTCGATCGACAATGATCTCGAGATGCAGCTCACCCATACCGGCAATAATCGTTTGACCGGTTTCAGTATCCGTCGAAACGTTGAACGAGGGATCTTCCTGTGCGAGACGATTCAGCGCCACGCCGAGCTTGTCCTGGTCCTGTCGTGTCTTAGGCTCAACGGCGACACGAATAACGGGCGCCGGAAACTCCATTTTCTCGAGAATAATCGGCTTGGTCTCGTCGCAAACCGTATCGCCGGTAGTGACCTGCTTCATGCCACCGATGGCGATGATCTCGCCCGCGCTCGCATCTTCAATGTCCTCGCGCTTGTTGGCGTGCATACGCATCAACCTGCCGACGCGCTCCTTACTACCCTTGACCGGATTGTAGGCATACGAGCCTGCCTTGATGGTGCCGCTATAGATGCGCACAAACGACAACTGGCCCAAGTGCTTGTCCGCCATGATCTTGAAAACCAGGCCGGCAAACGGCGCGGCGCCATCCGGGGGACGATTTTCAATCGCGTCAGATTTCGGATTGATTCCTTCAACCGGAGGCACGTCAAGCGGCGACGGAAGATAATCGACAACTGCGTCGAGCAGAGTCTGCACGCCCTTGTTTTTGAAAGCCGAACCGGTAACGACCGGAACGAGTTTCAGCCCGATTGTTCCCGCACGCAAAGCTTTGCGAATCTCAGCCTCGGAAATCTCTTCGCCTTCGAGATACTTGTGCATCAAGTCGTCGTCGATACTGGCAACAGCTTCGATCAGCTTTTCGCGCGCAGCAGCGGCGTCGTCTTTCAGGTCCTCAGGAATCTCGATGACTTCGTATTCAGCGCCCTTGGTTTCATCTTTCCAGATCAATCCCTTCATCTGGATCAGATCGACCACACCCTTGAGTTGATCTTCGAGACCAATCGGAATTTGTAGTGCTACTGGATTTGCGCCGAGACGAGTAATGATCGACTCAAACGAGCGATCAAACGAAGCGCCTGCGCGATCGAGTTTGTTGATGAAACAAATGCGAGGCACGCCATACTTGTCGGCCTGGCGCCAGACGGTTTCAGACTGAGGCTCGACGCCGGCGACGCCGTCAAACACGGCAACTGCGCCGTCGAGTACACGCAGCGAACGCTCCACTTCCATCGTGAAGTCAACGTGGCCCGGAGTGTCGATGATATTGATGCGATGATCGACGCCGTTTCTTTCCCAGAAACAGGT
>JBKPJP010000294.1:0-6019 GCA_046730735.1 Acidobacteriota bacterium
GCCAAAGCAGTTGCGCCCAGTGCAGAAGGCTCAATTTCTGTGCAACTCTCTGCCGAATCAGGCTCCTGCGTTGTGGAAGCGGTTACGACTTTTGGTGGGGCTGATCCGGCGGCCCTGGACGGAGTTGATTCCATCAGCAGCGTCAGGCCGAGGATGAAGATGATGAGTGAGCTGAGGCATCGTAAGGTTTTGGATTTAAACATGTTCGTCTTTCCTTCCATTCAATCTGCACACGAGTCTTTCGGGTTGGTCAGGCAGGTCCACTAATGGAGAGCGTTCGTTAAAAATATATCCAACCTCCAACTACCGTTCTGTGGAGAGAACGGTTGGGCCATGTTGAACTTGCAGAACATTGGAAGCTAACAAAGACTTGAGAGGTTGGCTGACCCACATGATGTACTTGTCGAATAATCCTAAGCCACTATTGGCCGCCAAACCAAATAGATTGCCGTGTGATCGCGAGGCTACGCTCCGGTTTCAATCTGCCCCCGATCCAGCTGCTAGCTAACTACTACCAGCCACGCCCGGCAGGTAACGCCGCCGACCAAGTCATAGGTCATCCGCCCTATTTCATTTTATGACCGAACCCACAAAGTACCTTTCTGTGCCTTTTGTGGCTGATTGCCCTTAACGAAATTGAAATCTATTTTCAATTTAGGCTATACTCGGCAGCGCTATGCTGAACTCATTCATCATCGTAATGCGCGAAGGCTTTGAATCCTTCCTGCTCGTCGCCGTTATCCTCGCTTATCTCCGCAAATCAGGACAAAAGTGGCTGACCGCACCTGTCTACGTCGCCATCGCACTCGCTCTCGCTGCGAGCGCGGGACTCGCTTACGTGCTCAACTCCGGCGTTAACGACGAAGTCGTGCAGAACATGTTTGGCGCCACGGTGGGCGGCTACATCAGCCAGTTTTTTAACAACGAGGCTCTGCGAGAAGCGGTGCTCGGCGCGATTGCAGTGGTGATGGTGGGAACGCTCGTGATTCACATGTGGCGCACTGGTCCAAAGATCCAGCAGCGCATGCGTGAACGACTCAGTGCTGTCTCTTCGAAGAGCTCGCGCGTCGCCGCGGTGTTGGGTGTGTTTCTGTTTACGTTCCTGATGATCACACGCGAGGGAATGGAAACGGCGTTGATGTTGATGCAGGTCAAAACTTCAAATGTAATCAATGGCGCGCTGCTCGGTCTTTTAGCGGCGCTCGCCTTTGCGTGGGGTTGGGCCAGGTTCGGACACCTCATCAACGTGAAGCGCTTCTTTCAAGTCACCGGCATCTTCTTACTGCTCTTCATGATCCAGGTCGGCATCTATTCGTTCCACGAGTTTGCCGAAGCTGGTCTACTACCAAACAGCGACTTCCTGCACGAAGCGACTGAGAAGTTTTCACCTGACGGACTTTACGGCAAATGGTTCTCAGCGATCATGATCGGGATTTGCGCTCTCTGGCTCCTCGTGGCATGGATTAAAGACCGGCGCGGCGCTCATCCACAGATTCCACAGATGACTCAAACAGAATCTGTGTAATCTGTGGATAGCATTCTCGCGAGCTCTCTTTTCAATAACTTCCCTGTCGGACCTTTCGGAATATCCTGGAGGAAGTGGACTGTCTTTGGACACTTGAAGTCTGCGAGCCGTCCTTTGCAGTAATCGATCACTTCCTGTTCGGAAGTTTTTGCTCCGGGTTTCAGCACGACCACTGCCGCGACCTCTTCGCCATACAAAGCATCAGGAACACCGACCACCGCCGCCGCCGCGACATCCGGATGCTGGTAAAGCACCTCATCGATCTCACGCGGATAAATGTTTTCACCACCGCGAATGATCATGTCTGACTTGCGATCGACGATGTAGAAAAAGCCGTCCGCATCGCGATAACCGATATCTCCGGTGTGAAACCAGCCGTTGCGAAACGCGGCGGCGTTGGCGGCGTCGTTTTTGTAGTAACCCTTCAGGATGTTCTCGCCGCGCAGCACGATCTCACCCAGCTCGCCGTCCGGCACGTCGCGATCCTCTTCGTCGACTATGCGCATCTCATTGCCGATCGGAAGCCCACACGAACCCGGACGCCTTCGCTGATCGGGCGGATTGAACGTCGAGCGACAAGTCGATTCCGACAAACCATAACCTTCGATCACGAGACAGTTGAACATCTCTTCAAAACGTCTCAACACTTCGGCGGGAACCGGAGCCGAGCCGCACATCGCAAAGCGTAACTGATCTGTTTTCAACCCTGCCGGAACTCCGTCCGGGTACGTGCTCAAAAGCATCGACAGCATCGTCGCCACTGAACCAAAAGAAGTGATCTCGTAATCCGAAATGATTTGCCAGAACCGCGAAGCGGAAAACTTCGGACTCACGACCGTCGAGCCACCGGCATAGATAGCGGACATCGTGGTTACTGAAACCGCGTTCATGTGAAACAGCGGCATGATTGTCAGCAGTCGATCTTTTTCGGTGAATCCGAGCCAACTGGTGATCTGGCGTGCGTTTGCGATGACGTTGCCGTGCGTGAGCAGGCAGCCTTTGGGTTTGCCGGTAGTGCCGGAGGTGTAGATGATTATGGCCTCGTGATCGAGATCGATCGCCGCGGGTGGGTCAGGGTCAGATGAATATTCGCGAGTCGCTTCGGACTCATCGTCAAAGCGAATGATGGTTGGCAGATCGTTCTTTATCGACTCAATCACCGGCAGAAATTCTGAGTTAACCAGCAACGCTTTCGCCTCTGAGTTCGAAATCACATATGCGATCTCCTCGGACTTCAGCAGTGAATTAATCGGACCGGCAAGCGCGCCCAGTTGCCAGCAGGCGAAGTAAGCGATGACGTATTCGACGCTGTTCGGAAGTAACAGGCTGACGACGTCGCTTTTTTGCACACCCTTCGCGGCAAGCATGTTTGCCGTGCGCACGACGGCGGCTTCGAATTCTTTGTAAGTGAACTGGCGCTTGTCTGCCTCAGAGAAGAGGAACAGTTTATTAGGCGCGGCGCTGACGCGCTCTTTCAGGAGTGCGGGAATCATCGATCTTATTAAGCCACAGATGAACGCGGATTACACAGACATGATATATTCGCACGCACTTTATGAATACATATCGCAATTTTATCGGTGGCAAATGGATCGAATCCGCCTCCACACGCACCGCACAAAATATTAACCCGGCGAACACAGACGACGTCCTCGGCACCATGCGCCAGGCGACACGCGAAGAAGCACGTTCCGCCGTCGAAGCTGCCGCGGACGCCTTCAAAGGTTGGCGCGCGACGCCCGCTCCCGTGCGCGGCCGCATCGTCGGCAAGGCTGCCCGGTTACTGGAAGAGAACAAAGAAGAGCTGGCACAACTGCTCACTCACGAAGAGGGCAAGACGATTGCCGAATCACGTGGCGAGTTGGAACGTTCGATCAACGTCGCGGAGTTCTGTGCGGGCGAGTCGCGACGCATGACGGGTGAGACGATTCCTTCCGAGTTGCCGTTGAACTTTGCTTACACGATCAAGCAGCCGCTCGGCGTAGTCGCATGCGTCACGCCGTGGAATTTTCCGGTTGCTATTCCGGTCTGGAAGATCGCGCCCGCCCTCGTTGCCGGCAACACCGTTGTTTTCAAACCGGCTTCGATCACGCCTGCCACTGCCGTTCGCATTACCGAGATTTTCGAGGCCGCGGGAATTCCGGAGGGCGTGCTGAACCTCGTGCTCGGCTCCGGCTCCGAAGCAGGTGATGAGATCATCAATCATCCGGCCGTCAAAGCGATCTCGTTTACCGGGTCGAACGGCGTCGGTATTCGACTTTACGAACAGGCTTCGCGGCGCGGCGCGAAAGTGCAATGTGAGATGGGTGGTAAGAATCCGGTGGTGATTCTCGAAGATGCTGACATGGACCTCGCTGTTGAATCGACTGCGCAAGGCGCGTTTGGATCTTCCGGGCAACGATGCACGGCGACGAGCCGTGCAGTGGTGGTGGACCAGATCGCGGACGAGTTTGTCGAACGTATCGTTAAGCGGGCGGAATTGATGCGGATTGGCGCGGGCTCGGACCCGCAAACTGAGATGGGGCCGACCGTCGATGAGAGTCAGTTTAATACCGTGCTCAAATATATCGATATCGGACGTGAGGATGGCGCGACACTCGCCTGCGGTGGCGCGCGCGCAACCGGGCCGGGGCTCGACAAAGGTTACTTCGTGCGTCCGACTGTCTTCGATCGCGTCACGCCCGACATGCGGATTGCGCGCGAAGAGATCTTTGGACCAGTGCTGTCAGTGCTGCGTGTGAAAGATTTCGAAACGGCGATGGAAGTTGCAAACGATTGCGAGTACGGTTTGTCATCGTCGATCTTCAGCAACGATGCCGCGCGTATCTTCCGTTTTGTCGATGACATCGAAACGGGCATGACTCATATCAACTCGCCCACTACGGGCGGTGAAGCTCACATTCCCTTTGGCGGCTCGAAGGGCACAGGCATCGGCGATCGCGAACAAGGTTCCACCGCGCTCGATTTCTATACCGAATTGAAAGTGGTCTACGTTGACTACACCGGCCGCAAGCGCGAGGGAAATCTCTACTGATGAGATTAGTGATTCTTCTATTGGCGTGTGTAGCCCCGGTAGCGGCGCAAACAAATCGCAGCATCTACACGTCGATTGGAGAGAAACAGTGTCGCACGCTCAAGTCTCACGAAGCGGGAGACGACGGCTTCGAAGCGCGCTGCCGTGGCATAGGCGGTTATAGTCTGATTCTGAGTGAGGGAGACCTGCGGCAGAATCTCACGGTCATCACGCCCAAAGGCGCGGAGCATTCGCTCGAACTCTGGAGTGTCGTAAGCAGTGGGTTTTCGAGCATTGGTCCAAAAGTCGAATGGCGACTCAGTGGAAAAGGTGTGCCGGTGGCGTTGATCATACGCTACAACGCGAACGAAGATGCCGAGACGCCAAACAAATTGATGTCTTACCTCGCAGTCGCGAAAATTACAGCAAACGAGATCTGCGTCACCGACAGAATTTCGCCTGGTCCAAAAGCCAACGAAGACGCGCGTCGCGCCGCCGACGCCGCCGCCAGCAAACCTTGTCTGAAACAGCCATAAAACGATGAAAACTCTTATCAAGAACGGCCGTGTTGTGACCGCGGTCGATGATTACAAAGCCGACATTCTGATCGAAGACGAGCGCGTCTCCGTCATCGGCGCGAACCTGCAAATGGAAGTGGACCAGACTATCGACGCCGCCGGCAAGCTCGTGATTCCCGGTGGCATCGATCCACACACCCACATGGAACTGCCGTTTGGCGGCACTGAGTCGTCCGACGACTTTCGCACGGGCACGATCGCCGCGGCGCACGGCGGCACGACGAGCATCATCGACTTCGCAGTGCAGTACAAAGGCCAGTCGCTGATCGAAGGTATCGACAACTGGCACAAGAAAGCCGAAGGCAAAACAGCGATCGATTACGGCTTCCACCTCATCACTACCGAACTCGAAGACAAACAGATCGAAGAGCTCTACACCGCGATGGACGAAGGCGTGACCAGCTTCAAAATGTTCATGGCCTACCCGGGCGTATTTCTCGTCGACGATGCCACCATCTTTCGCGCGATGTCCGCTGCCGGTCAGCGTGGTGGTCTCATCTGCATGCACGCTGAAAACGGCATCGTTATCAACGAGATCATCAAACGCGCGCTCGAGCAGGGCCGGACCGCGCCGAAGTATCACGCCCTCACGCGGCCTACGATCGCCGAAGCAGAGGGCGTTCATCGCGCCATCGCGATTGCGGAGATGGCCGAGTCGCCCGTGTACATCGTTCACTTGTCATGTGCCGACGCGCTCAACCAGGTGCGACAGGCGCGCGATCGCGGTATTCCCGCGTTCGCCGAAACGTGTCCGCAGTATCTCTTCCTTTCCATCGACAACTACGACGAGCCCGGCTTCAACGGCGCCAAGTACGTCATGACACCGCCGCTGCGCGAGCAGTCAAACCAGGCTGAACTCTGGAAAGGTCTGAAGATGGACGACCTGCAAGTGATCTCAACCGA
>JBKPJP010000295.1:0-3452 GCA_046730735.1 Acidobacteriota bacterium
GTCCTGCACGGTGCTGACTGGTGTGGTCCACCACGTGCCGCGCTCCAACATCAAAACCGTTTCACCCGGCCTGCGATCTTTGAGGTACTGGGCTAACGGGATAGCGGTCATCGTGCCGCCGAAGCCGGTGCCAATGATGACGGCGCGGTAGTGGTTCACATTCTGGCTCATGGGCGGGATCTCCGATCTGGTTATAACTTATATGAAGTTAAGCGCGGTTTTGTTTCACCTGCCACACTGCAATCAGCGTTGAAGAGCAGTTTGCAAGTTGCAGGAGCCGGACATATTGTATTGACCACCCCTCTTCAATAACGCTGAAGGGAGTAAGTTGATGGAAAAGATTTCAAGACGAGAAGTCATGTCGAGGATGGCAAGTGGCGGCGCAGGAGCCGCGCTGACGTTGAGTGCAAATGAACTGGTCGAAGCGCAGGGTTCAAATACTGGAACGACTCCGGCACGCGCGTTTCGCGGCGAGCATCAGCCGAAGCCTTTACCGTTCGATGCGGCAAAATTAAGAGGTCTCTCTGAGAAACTCATTCGTTCGCACTGGGAAAACAATTACGGCGGTGCGGTTAAGGCGCTCAATGCCGTCGAGCAACGGCTTGCCGCGATGCTAAGAGAGAAAGAGCTGCCGGCTTACGTTTATGGAGATCTGAAACGAGAAGAGTTGGTTCGTAGTGGATCTGTCGTGCTGCACGAGTTGTACTTCGCAAATCTCGGCGGCGATCCAAAACCGGGCGGCAAGGCTCTCGAGGTTATCAAACAATGGTTTGGCAGCTACGAACAGTGGGAAGATGAGTTTAAGAGAACGGCGAACGCGCTCGGCGGCGGCTCAGGCTGGGCAGTATTCGCACAGAACGCACATACCGGCGAATTTCATAATTATTGGTCATGGGACCACATGCACAACGTTCCGATGGGCCGGCCGTTGCTGGTGCTCGACATGTACGAGCATGCGTATCACATGGACTACGGCGCGGCCGCGGCGAAGTATGTAGACGCTTTTTTACAGAACGTGAATTGGGAAGAGGTAAACCGGCGCGTCGAAGCCTTATCGCGAGGCTAAGGCTTCAGTGTTTCTAAGTTTCGTTTACCATCTGAGACTGCCGAAGCGATTGATCAAATACAGCATAAATCCGGCGATCAGGGATACTGTTACCGCGAGTGTAAACGCTTCATTATCGCGTCCCGCCTGCACCGCATCGTAGATCGCCACCGAAGCAGTCTGAGTCTTGCCCGGAATATTTCCCGCGATCATTATCGTCACACCGAAGTCGCCGAGCGCGCGTGCGAACGCCAGCGCGGTTGCCGCGAGTACCCCTTTCGCCGCGAGCGGCAGAGTCACGCGAAAGAAGATCAATCGATTATTCAATCCCAGCGTGCGCGCCGCCGCTTCAAGATCCGTATTCACACCCTCGAATGCCGCGCGCAAACTCTTCGTCACTAGCGGCAGCGCGTGTATCGTCGCTGCGATGATCGCCGCCGTTACCGTAAACGTCAGTCGAATACCCAACGTGCGATACAGAAAACCACCGATTGCCGAACGCGTGCCGAGCAACACGAGCAGGTAATAACCCAGCACAGTCGGTGGCAGGACGAGGGGCAATGTCACGAGCGCGTCGACGAGATTACGTCCGGGAAAGCGTTTGCGCGCCAGTAACCATGCCAGCCCCGATCCGGCGATCAGTGCAATCAGCGTCGCGGCCGTGGCTACAGCGAAGGAAAGCCTAATGGGGAACCAGTTGATCACGGGTGTCTCGCAGCATGATACAAGAAAACAGCGTTCCGACTATTATCCCGCAGAGGTCCCACTGGAGATCGGTGGCCGTATCGTAAGGGCCCCAGATGCGCCGGCCACCAAAATAGATCTCATCCCACAACTCGATGATCTCGTAGATCGCAGAGATGCTGAAAACAATCGTCGCCGCGAAGAACGCAGTGAGCCTGGTTGGCAGTTGATAACCATTTCGGTGCAGCACATTGCTCACGAGCCAAACGATGCTCGGACTAACCAGCACCTGGACCATCATGTGTGCGAATTCGTCATACTGCATTGGTCCAAACTGTCGCCCGTACATGCGAAAGAAGTTTCCAAGCGCGTCGACTTGCAGCGCCAGAAAGACGAATCCTAAAAGTGACACCGGAATGCGCAGGTTGAGACGCGCGCTCATGTAGAAGTAAAAGCTTGCGAGGAACACGACGACAAAGATCGTGTTAAAGGCGAGCGAGAGATAGCACATCTTCGTCAGGAACGCCGCGCCTGCAAACAGGCTCAGCATCACGAGCGGTATTTCGATCCGGGTGCGAAGCCGCGTGAGGGTTTCGGTATAATCGAGTTCGTCCATTTATGACGCTCCTCAAACCAAAGGTGCTGCGATTCGAGTCGTTGCCTTCCACCAACACCGAACTGGCGCGCATGGCGTCTGAAGGCGCCGCGGAAGGCGTTGCGATTCTGGCAGACGAGCAAACAGCGGGCCGGGGGCGTTTGCAGCGTGCGTGGTCGTCACCCAAAGGCGCGGGACTCTACTTCAGCATTCTCTTGCGCCCGAGAATTCCTGTAGATCGGTGGCCGTTGATAACTTTCATGGCGGCACTCGCAGTTGGGGATGCTTTGCAGGAAGCGACAGGGCTGCGAACGGATATTAAGTGGCCCAACGATATTCTTTCAGGTGAACGAAAAATCTGCGGCATACTGTCGGAAGCGATCGAGACTCCGGCGGGGCGGGCGGTCATCGTGGGCATCGGCATCAACCTGACTCCAGGCGCCTTCCCGGAAGCTACGTCGGTCGCGGAAGCAACAGGCATAAAGCCGGATCGTGAAGCGATACTTGCGGCGCTGTTGTCCGCTTTGACACGTTGGTATTCGTTGCTGGAGGAACGTGAAAAGATCGTTGCCGCATGGTCCAACCGGTCGTCTTACGCGGCCGGGAAAGTGGTCCAGGTAAAAAACGGCGACGAAATGTGGCAGGGCACAACCTGCGGGATTGAACCCGACGGCGCGCTGCGCCTACGCACCATCGAAGGAGAAGTCAAATTAATCAGGGCGGGAGACGTTCACAGTATAAGATCCGCGTAATCCGCGGCAAAAAACGATGCGCATCATCCTAAACACTTTCGGGTCGTTCGGCGACATTCACCCCTACATGTCAATCGCGATGGAGTTGCAGCGACGCGGGCACACGCCCGTAGTCGCAACTATGGAAATCTACCGCGAAAAGATCGAAGGCGCGGGTCTCGAGTTCGCACCTGTACGGCCTAACTTTCCGCAGCCCAAAGAGCAGGACACTGAATTGATCGAAAAGATCATGGAGCCGATGACCGGGCCGCGGTTCCTCACCGAAGAAGTTATCTTTCCCGCGGTGCGCGACAGTTACGCTGATCTGCTGAAAGCTGTCGAAGACGCCGATCTTTTAGTGACACACCCGGCCAGTCCGGCGGGCCCACTCCTCGGT
>JBKPJP010000296.1:0-11443 GCA_046730735.1 Acidobacteriota bacterium
CCGGTCATCCGGGCTCAACTTCGCGTCTTGATACGGTGGCCCATCTCGAGCAGCTTCGCGACACTAGCATTCCGATCATCATTCGTTTGCTCGAACGTCGTGAGGCGGTGCTCAAGAAGTACATGTCGTTGGGCGAGGAACAAACTCGTCAAAGCCAGAACGAACTCAACAGCGTCCAGAACGCGCTCAAGGTTTATCGCGGTCAGCTCAAGGGACTGAAAGATCCGGCGTTGATGTCGCGCAAGATGAAAGAAGAACAGGCACTGCGCAAAGCAGTCGCCGCCAATCCGGAGTGGCAGAAGATGTACGGTGGCGCCTGGGACGCGATCGCCGCGGCTCATAAAGCTTATCCGAGCTACATTCGTGAGCGCCGCATCTTCGAACAGGCCGGTGGTTTCAACTCGGTCTTGTTCGACTTCGCGCGCACGCTCGTGCGTATGGCGGAGGAGAGCAAGAAACCGAATGCCGAACGTTTGCCCGAGTACACAGATGCTCGTCGTGCTTCACTCGAGCTCGGACTCTTTTCGCCGGCTCCGATTCACGAAGATTTCGAGAAGCTGAAACTCGCAGACTCGCTCGGTTTCATGGTTGAACTGCTCGGCGCCGATCATCCGCTCGTCAAGGGAGTACTTGCCGGCAAGACTCCGGAAGCACGTGCCGACGAGTTGATCTCAGGAACGAAGTTGAAGGATCCGGAATTTCGCAAAGAGTTGGCCAAGGGCGGTTTCGAGGCGATCGATGCGTCGAACGATCCGATGATTCTGGTTGCGCGTGAGATTGACGCGAGGGCTCGCGAGGTGCGGAAGCGCTACGAGAATGAATTGACCGGCGTCGAGCGTGCTAACTACGCAAAGATCGCGCAGGCGCTATTCAAGACTGAAGGCAACAAGGTCTATCCTGATGCGACTTTCACACTGCGCCTCTCGTACGGTGCGGTTGAAGGCTATATGGAGAATGGAAAGAAGGTGACGCCGTTCACCACGCTTGGTGGTTTGTATGCTCGCTCCGATGCGTTCAAGCACGAGTTTCCATACAATTTGCCGCCGCGTTGGATTGAGAAGAAGAGTGCGTTGAATTTGAGCACGCCGTTTAATTTCGTCTCGACGAACGACATCATCGGCGGTAACTCGGGTTCACCGACGATCAACCAGAACGGCGAACTCGTGGGACTGATCTTCGACGGCAACATTCAATCGCTCGTCGGCGACTTCATGTACGATGCCTCAGTGAATCGCTCGATCTCGGTTGACTCGCGTGGCATGCTGGAGGTGTTGAAGAAGGTCTTTAACGCTAACGAAATCGCCGCGGAGCTAACCGCAACCAGCTAATTTTAACCACGGATGACACGGATAACGCGGATTGGATCCGTGTTATCCGTGTTACGCTTTTTCCAGTCCCGCGTACTTCTCGACTAATTTCTTCTGCCCGTAACCGGGAAAACTCACCGTCAACTTTGCTGATTCGCCCGCGCCTTCGCGACGTAAAACAAGTCCGCGACCGTATTTCGAATGCTTGACGTATGAGCCCGGAGTGATTTCATTGGAGGGCGGCGTTGCTGAAGCGGCGGCGGGCTTTGAAACATTCGGCAGGCTGCCTGATGTTTGGCCCATCTGGCGACTGCGTTGTTTGAAGAACTCCGCGATCGAGTCGGCGCTGTCGTAAGTTTTGCCCATGTACTTCTTGCGTTCCTTTCGATACTCACCCTGTTCGTAATCGATCGCCGACGAACCATGCTTGAACGAAAGCCACGACTTGCCGAGGCTGAGATCTTCGAGCAGTTCGGTCGGCATTTCATTCAGAAACGTTGACGGTTCTGACGCGAGTTCTTCACCATACACTCGACGCTTCATCGCATGCGTGACGTACAAGTATCGCTCGGCGCGCGTCATCGCAACGTAAGCGAGGCGGCGTTCCTCTTCGAGTTCAGCGCGGTCACTTGCAGCGCGTGAATGTGGAAACAGGCCCTCTTCGAGACCCACGATAAACACGAGCGGAAACTCGAGACCTTTCGCTGAATGCGCCGTCATCAAGGTGACGGGCGCGTCGCGTTTGTAGTCGTCCTGATCGGAGACGAGTGCGGAGTGGTCGATAAATTCACGCAGACCTTCGACGCCTTGTTCGTCGTAATCAACAGCGGCGTTTACGAGTTCCTGCAAATTTTCGAGCCGGCCTTCCGCTTCGTCGGTGCGTTCCGAACGGAGCGAAAGCTCGTAACCGGTTTCGATGATTGCTGCACGCACGACATCGGATACCGGCGAAGACGAGTTTGTATTCTTTTCCGGATCGGAAAGGTCCGCCAGTTGATTTACGATCCTTCGAAAACTCTTCAGTGCGCTAATCGCGCGTGAGCCGAGGTTCCCGGGTTGTTCGACGATGACCGCGATCGTTTCCCACCACGAGAGTTCGTAATCGCGTGCGCGTCGCTCGATCTCGTCGATCGTCGTTTTGCCGATGCCGCGTGGCGGGCTATTGATCACGCGTTGCAGCGCGATCGAATCGTTTGGGTTCAACGCCAGCTTCAGATACGCGATGATGTCGCGCACTTCCATGCGCTCGTAAAACGAAAAGCCGCCGATGATGTTGTATTGCAGGCCAGCCCGGCGCATCGCCTCTTCAAAATTACGCGATTGCGAGTTGGTGCGATAAAGCACCGCGGCGCGAATGTCGCGCTCGTCGCGACGATGCTCGAGGATCTTCTGCGCCACCCAACGCGCTTCCGCTTCGGCGTCAAACGCCTGGTAGTAACCAACGCGACCGCCACGCGGGTTCGAAGTCCAGAGGCTCTTTCCTTTACGCTCGAGATTGTTCTTCACTACCGCGCCTGCGGCGTCGAGGATCGTTTGCGTCGAGCGATAGTTTTGTTCAAGGCGGATGGTTTTGGTGTTGGCAAAGTGCTTCTCGAAGTTGAGGATGTTGCTGATATCCGCGCCGCGCCACTTGTAGATCGACTGATCTTCATCGCCGACGACACAGATATTCTGGCTTCGCTGCGTAATCAAGCTAATGAGGTTAAATTGAAGCGAGTTTGTATCCTGATACTCGTCGACGAGAATGTAGCGAAACTTGTTATTGTACTTTTCTCGAACCTCAGCCACGTCGCGCAGCAAGCGCACCGCTTTTATCAGCAGGTCGTCAAAATCGAGCGCGTTGTTGCCGTGCAGTCGATCCTCGTACATTTGGTAAATCTTCGCCATGAGCGCACGGCGCTCGTCCTGATACTCCGCGCGCGCCGCGAAAGCTGTCGGATCTTCGCCACGATTCTTGGCCGAACTGATGGCCGACTGAGTCGCTCGCGGCGCAAGATACTTTTCATCGAAGCCGAGTTCCCTGATGCACTGCTTGATCAGACGTATCGAGTCGTCTTGATCGTAGATCGTGAAACGACGTGTGTACCGGTCGTTCAACTTTTCGATGTCCTGGCGCAGGATACGCACACAGAGACTGTGAAACGTCGAAACCAGCGGCAGTTCGTTTCGATTCTGCGTGTGCAGCAGTCGCTGCACGCGTTGTCGCATCTCGTCGGCGGCTTTGTTCGTAAACGTGACCGCAAGAATGTTCCAGCTAGGAACCTTTTTCTCGGCGATGAGATAAGCGATGCGATGCGCGATAACGCGTGTTTTGCCTGAGCCGGCGCCCGCAAGAATGAGGAGCGGACCCTCTGTGGCAAGCACAGCTTCACGCTGCTGTTCGTTCAGTTGTGACAGAAATTCCGAGTCCACTTGTGTGGGTGCATTTAAGCATATCCGCGTTTATCCGCGAAATCCGCGGCTCAGTTTGACCGCAAGAAGCAGATAGATTGAAGATATCAACGAACGTAAAATTCACTCATGCTAAACATGAATTCAAATCAACAGTGGCAAGCGGTGGTCGCGAAAGACGCGCGCTTCGACGGGCAGTTTGTCTTCGCAGTGACTTCAACCGGTGTTTACTGTCGCCCGTCGTGTCCCTCGCGTCGCGCGCATCGCGAACGCGTCAAGTTCTTCGACTTGCCCGAAGCTGCGGAACAGGCCGGCTTTCGCGCTTGCTTGCGTTGCCAGCCACAACGCGCGCGCGTTCTCGATCCGCAGATCGAACTCGTGCAGCGTGTTTGTCGCCTGCTCAATTCAAGCGACGGCGAAGCAGTGAGCCTCGCAGAACTCGCTTCGCAAACAGGCGTGAGCGTCTTTCACCTGCAACGCACCTTCAAACGCGTGATGGGCATCAGTCCGAAACAGTATCTCGCGGCGCGCAGGTTCGGAAACTTCAAAGAGCTGGTTCGCAAAGGTGAGTCAGTGACCAATTCACTGTACGAGTCGGGATTCAACTCGAGCAGCCGTCTTTACGAACACGCCGCCGAAGAACTCGGCATGACACCCGCCACGTACAGTCGCGGTGGTCGCGGTGTCAACATCAACTACACCATTGTTGACTCATCGTTGGGTCGCTTGCTTGTTGCTGTGACTGAGCGTGGCGTGTGTGCGGTCAGGCTCGCCGACAGTGATGCGGAACTCGAAGACGACCTGCGCGCAGAGTTTCCCGAAGCGCAGATCACGCGTGACGATGCCGGCTTGTGTGAGCCGGTGCAAAAGATTCTCAATCACATCGATCACAACGAACCTCATCTCGATCTGCCGCTCGACATCAGAGCGACTGCTTTTCAGCGCCAGGTTTGGGAGAAACTGCGCGCGATTCCCTACGGCCAGACAGTCTCATACGGCGAAGTCGCCAAAGCTTTGGGCAAACCGGGCGCGGTTCGCGCAGTTGGACGCGCGTGCGCGACCAATCCGGTGGCGCTCGTGATTCCGTGTCATCGCGTGGTGCGCGAAGATCAGAGTTTAGGCGGTTATCGCTGGGGTTTGGAGCGGAAAAAGAAATTGCTGGAGCACGAAAGCGGGCGGCCCTTTTTGTCCGGCAATTCCGCGTTAGAGGAAGCGGGGGGCAATCGGCGTGAGTAGCCAGGCACGCTTGGGGGATGTCGTGCCGCCGCCGTTGCCCCTGAGGGGCGCCACAGATGATCCGGGTCATCTGTGGCGAAGATCTATTCGACAGTCACGGATTTCGCGAGATTGCGTGGCTGGTCCACGTCGCAACCGCGACGCACAGCTATGTGATACGCGAGCAGTTGTAACGGAATGATCGAGAGGATCGGCGACAGTAGGTCGCTCGCAGCCGGTATCTCAATCACGTGATCCGAAACTACTGACGAGACGGAATCACCTTCAGTCAACACCGAGATCACGATACCTTCTCGGGCCTTCACTTCCACGATATTCGAATGCGTCTTTTCATAGCGCAGCTCTGAAGCGCGGTTCCCTTCTTCACGCGTGTTGATAAAGAGCACCGGCAAACGTTCGTCGATGAGCGCGTTTGGACCATGCTTCATCTCGCCTGCCGGATAACCTTCGGCGTGAATGTAAGAAATCTCCTTCAACTTCAACGCGCCTTCGAGTGCGACCGGAAAATTGATGCCGCGACCGAGATAGAGAAAATCGGTGGAGCGGAAGAACTCCTTCGAGAGTTCCTCGATGCCGTCCGAATCGTTGAGCAGGTGCTCGAGTTTCACGGGCAACTCCGCCAATTCCTGCGCGTGAAAACGAGCTTCCTTTTCGGAAAGCGCGCCGCGAAGCTGGCCGAGATATAAACCGAGCAGGTAGAGCGCAATCATCTGGCCCGTAAACGCCTTGGTCGAAGCGACGCCTATCTCAGGACCCGCGTGCGTGAGAATCGTGCCGTCGGCTTCACGTACAATCATCGAACCCTGGACGTTACAAATCGCGAGCACCTTTGAGCCGAGCTCTTTTGCTTCACGCAAGGCTGCGATCGTGTCGGCAGTTTCTCCCGATTGAGAAATCACCAGCAACAACGTGTCTTCATTCATCACGGGACTGCGATAGCGAAACTCGGAAGCATAATCGACCTCGACCGGAATGCGCGCGAGTTGCTCGATCATGTACTTGCCGGCGAGTCCCGCGTGCCATGACGTTCCGCAAGCCGCGATCTTGATCGAACTGATACGCTTGAAATCCGCTTCGGTGATGTTGTTCATCTCGTCGAGAAAGACGCGGCCGGTGTCGAGTGAGACTCGCCCCTGCACGGTATCGCGCACGGAGCGTGGCTGCTCGTAAATTTCCTTGAGCATGAAATGCTTGAAGCCGCCCTTCTCCGCCATGATCGGATCCCACGTGATCCGCTGAATCGCCGGCTGCACCGAGTTGCCTTCGAAATCGACGACGCGAACGGCGTCTTTGTTGATGATCGCGATCTCGCCGTCTCCGAGAAAGAAAACGTCGCGTGTGTGTTGAAGAATCGGCGGAATGTCAGACGCAACAAAGAACTCGCGATCGCCGAGACCGATAACCACCGGTGGGCCCTGGCGTACGGCAATGATCGTGTCGGGTTCGTCGGCGTTGATGATCGAGAGTGCGAAGATGCCGCGCAGCTCACTCACAGCCGACCGCACGGCTTGTTCGAAAGAGGAGTGTTTTCTGAGGTGTTCCTCGATTAAGTGGGCGATGATCTCCGTGTCGGTTTCCGTGACGAAGCGATGGTCGCTCTTGCGCAGTCGCTCTTTTAGCTGGAGATAGTTTTCGATGATGCCGTTGTGAACGACGACGACGCGGCCGGTGCAATCGCGATGCGGGTGTGCGTTCTCTTCGGTGGGGCGTCCGTGTGTGGCCCAACGCGTGTGACCGATGCCGTAAGTGCCGTCGAGTGGGCTCAGGCGAATCGTCTCTTCGAGATTGCGCAGTTTTCCTTCAGCGCGGCGGATCTCCAGGTCGTGATCTTCGTTAACGACGGCGATTCCGGCGGAGTCGTAGCCGCGGTATTCGAGTTTGCGCAGCCCGTCGATGATGAGCGGCACCACTTGTTTATTGCCTACGTAACCAACAATTCCACACATGCTTTTAGTTAACTCCTTCTCTGCGTTTCTCTGCGGCCCTCTGCGATCTCTGCGTTAGAAGCGTCCTCTCAACGCAGAGATCGCAGAGGGCCGCAGAGAAACGCAGAGAAATCTATTTCAGTTTCTTTTTCACTTCCGCCGGGACGCCCGCAACGAGTGAATCGGGCGGGACGTCCTTTGTTACCACTGAGCCTGCGCCGGTCACGGATCTGGCGCCGACGCGAACGGGCGCAACGAGCATCGTATCCGAACCAACTTTAACGTCGTCTTCGATGATCGTTTCATGCTTGTTCTTGCCGTCGTAGTTACATGTAACCGTGCCGGCGCCGATGTTTGTACGCTCACCGATTGTTGCATCACCGAGATACGTGAGATGCATCGCCTTCGTGCCGCGTTTCAGGCGCGACTTCTTCACCTCGACAAAATTTCCGACCGTCGCCTTTTCCTCGAGCAGCGCGTTCATACGCAGATGCGCAAACGGTCCGACAGCACAGTTCGAGTCGATCTCAGAATCGACGACGATCGAGTGATCCTTGATCACGACCGCGTCGCCGAGCCGCGAGTTTGTGATGCGAGCCCCCGAACGAATCACACAACCTTCACCGATCACAGTTTTACCTTCAATCGTGACGTTCGGATGGATGATCGAGTCGCGCCCGATCCTGGCTTCGGCGCTGACGTACGCATGCGACGGGTCGATGAATGTGACGCCGTCCTCAACCATCAACTTTCGAATCGCCGCACGACGGATCAGATTTTCAAACTCAGCCAGCTCCGCGCGTGTGTTGATTCCCGAAACTTCGCGCGTATCGTTGTGCAGAAACACACTGACCGTGCCGCCATTTCGCAGGATGATTTCGGCGACGTCAGTCAGGTAATACTCGCCTTGATCGTTCGCAGGCTCGACGCTGCGCAATGCGCGGTAGAGTTCCTTCGCGTCAAAACAGTAGATGCCGCTGTTGATCTCTTTAACCTGGCGTTGCTCGTCAGTCGCGTCACGTTGTTCGACGATCTTTTGAAACGCGCCGCTATCGTCGCGAATGATACGGCCGTAGCCGGTCGGGTTCTCGAGACGAACACTCAAAATCGAACAATCGGCGCCCGCATTGTTGTGATGCTCAATAAACTTTCGCAGCGTTTCACTCTTGATCATCGGCACGTCGCCCGAAAGCACGAGGACGAGGGAATCCGAATTCTCGAGTTGGCTACGCGCCGACTCAACGGCATCACCAGTACCGCGCTGTTTTGCTTGAGTGACAAAACTCGCGAGATCGCCGGCTTCCGCCAGCACAGCACGTTCAACTTCTTCCGCCTGATGCCCAACGATTGTGATTATTGAGTGAGGGTTGAGAGCCTGTGCGGCTCTGACAACGTGCGCGATCAACGGCGAGCCGCCAAGCTCGTGCAGTACCTTTGCACGTTTGGATTTCATCCTCGTGCCGAGGCCGGCTGCCATGATCAGAACATTCAGTGGTTTATTCATACCGTGACTGGCGACTGGGCTTGCTTGCGACAATCAAGCACGCATTGCGCCAGGCGCTCCGAGTTGTGGCGCACTTTCTCACCGTCATGCAACAAGTCTGCACGTACGATCTCCGTGGACGGATCAGTTACGTCGTCGATGTGATTGTCGTCGATACCGATCTGATACGCGCCTTCAGCAGCGTAACGTTCAGCCTGGTCCTTACTGATGCGTCGATTGTTTACGATTACATAATCGAAATGAATCTCGGGCGCATACTTCTTAATTGTCTCGAGATGCTTGCGCGCGCTGTACCCGTCAGTCTCACCGGGTTGTGTCATCAGGTTGTTGACGAAGATTTTAGTTGCGCGTGATTGCCCGATCACGCGTGCGACCTGGGCCACGAGCAAGTTCGGCAGGATGCTCGTGTAGAGCGAACCTGGACCAACCGTGATCACGTCCGCTGCGCGAATCGCTTTCAACGCCTCCGGCAAGGGAAGACATCGTTCCGGTTCGAGCCGCAGACGGCGAATCGGGAGTTTGGACGCGGAGATCTGAGTCTCACCGCGCACGATGGTACCGTCTTCGAGTTCGGCCGCGAGCCGAACATCGCTGATCGTTGCCGGGAAGATGTGACCTTTACTGGCCAGAACTTCTGACGACAAGCGAACGGCTTCAGTGAAGTCGCCGGTGACTTCGGTCAGCGCCGCCAGAAACAGATTGCCGAAACTGTGACCGCCGAGTTCGCCGTCACCACGAAAGCGATGGCGGAACAGACGTGACAAAAGGGTCGAGTCTTCGGACAGCGCTATCATGCAGTTGCGAATGTCTCCGGGAGGGAGCATCTGTAGTTCTTCACGCAGACGTCCGGAACTGCCCCCGTCGTCGGAGACGGTGACGATCGCGGAGAGACTCTCGATCCACATCGGTTCCTCGGTTTTTCCGACGAGGCGTTTAAGACCGGCAAGGCGAGTTGAGAGTCCGGTGCCGCCGCCGATGGCTACGAGTTTTTGACCACCTGTGATTGTTGGTTGTTGCAAGTAGGTCCCTCGAAACGGATCATAGCTTAATTGGGAGAATTGTTTCGCGCAAAGGTGCTAAGTTTGCAAAGACACAAAGGTAAATCTATTCCAGGTTTTTGCGGCTTTGCGTAAACTTTGCGTGAAACCGGCTTGACAATCAAGAGGCGTGACTGAAGATCAGACGATCAAAGTCGGGGTCGTTGCGTAGTGGGTTAAGGTCGTGGTCGTGCTGTGCACGCACACGAAGGTTTGGCTGTAGATCGAGCGCTTTCTGTAGTGACTCGAGCGCCAGATCGATCGAACCGAGTCGCGCGCGCGTCGCTGCAAGGCCGTAATGAATGTGCGCCGCCTCAGGCTCGCGTTTGAGTGCGCGTTCAAACATCTCCTGTGCCGCCACATACTCTCCGCGGTTCAACTCGATAACGCCGCGATCGTAAAGCGAGTCAGCATCTCGCGGCAGAATGCTCTCGGTTCTGAGACGTGATTCCGCGATCGTGAGATAAGTTCGAGCACGAGCCGCAACTTCAGCTACCTGCGAGTACTTATCAACCAGCACGCGAAACTGATTGCGTGCTTCAGCAAACCGTCCGCGCGCAAACTCCTTGTGCGCACGCTCGAAAGCCACCAGCGCCGCCGACTCATCCTGCGTTGGTGGTCTTGGAGGTGGTGGTGCAGTTGGAGCAGGTCGGATGGCTCGAACCGCTGCCTGCTTCTGCGTCGTTTTGACCCTTGAAACCGGCGCCGCTTTCTTTGGAGCAGCCTTGCGAGCCGCAGGCTTCGGTGCAGCCTTCCTCGCTTTAACAGCAGACCTGGACTTCGCAGTAGTCTTTTTGGCCGAGGCAGTCTTCACCGCCTTACGCGCAGCAGGTTTAGCAGCGGCGGCTCTATGAGCCTTGGGCTTCGAAGCCGACTTCGTTTTGACAGCGCGCTTCGCGCTTTTCGCCGCTGGTTTGACCTTTGAACGCGATGTGGACCGTCTCAGACCTTTTGTGAGACTGCTACTCATGGGCGGAAATCTCAAAGGGCTGCTCACCCGTGGCGAGCAGCCCGTGGAATTGGCCCGCAGCTTACCACAGACACGCCCTCTAAATCAACGAACACAACCATTTGCGGGTGCATTACTACCGAAAATCCGGTCCAGACTTTCGACAAATGTATCAACAGAGAAAAACACTTGATGGTCATTGTTGGCTATGTTAAAGTGCTTTTCGGCTTACGGAGGCTTAATCCACCTCGGCAAAACCGCCCCAACCGAAGAAGTAACCTCTTTTAATTTCAGAAACTTGCAATCCGCGGAACAGGCGTTCAGCTAACTCTCCAAGGAAACATCCCGCCCCGGCCTTCAATAAAGAGTCGCACAATGGCAGACACACCAATCCTGTTGCGTGAACAGCAATACCACCAAATAAAGGCTGTCCTGGCGCGATTGCGAATGGACGCCTCAGCGAAAGTGGTTTTTCTGGTAGACAAGGACGGTCAGGAGATCGCTTCGCAGGGTGAAGTGGGAAATCTTGACACAACCAGCTTGGCGTCGCTCGCCGCCGGCAACGTCGCGGCGACTGGTGGCATGGCTGCACTGATCGGGGAGAAGGAGTTTCCGACACTTTCTCATGAAGGTGAGAAAGACAGTATTCATATCTCTGTCGTCGGCAGACTCCTGCTTGTAGTGGTTTTCGACGAACGTTCCAGCCTGGGATTAGTGAAACTCCGCAGTAAGCAGGTTTCTCATCAACTGGCAAAAATGTTTGAAGAAATTGCTGCTGGAGACTACGACGACCTTGATTCACCTTTCGCCGGCATCACCGACGAGGACATCGACAGTCTTTTCAGCTAAGACACGCCCATGACCTTTATTAACTACGCTTCCAGAGAAATCAACTGCAAGATCGTTTACTACGGCCCAGGCTTGTGTGGTAAGACGACCAACTTGCAGTACATCTTCGACTCGACTGCGCCACAGGCGCGCGGCAAGTTGATCAGCCTGGCTACTGAGACTGACCGAACATTGTTCTTCGACTTCATGCCGCTCGAGCTGGGTACGGTGCGCGGCTTCAAGACACGTTTTCACCTGTACACCGT
>JBKPJP010000297.1:0-1867 GCA_046730735.1 Acidobacteriota bacterium
AAACCATAGGTCGCGATCTTCTCGCCGCGTGCCTGCGGCGCCAGGTACTTCTGCTTTTGCTCCTCGGTGCCCCACGTGTAAAGGGTCAACGAATTCAAGCCGGTATGGACCGACATCACAACGCGCAGAAAGGTATCGACCGCTTCGAGTTCTTCGCACACGAGACCGAGCGAGATGTAGTCGAAACCAGCGCCGCCATATTCCTCCGGGATGCAAACGCCGAGCAGGTTCAAAGCGGCCATCTTTTTCAATACGGAGGGATCAAATTGCTGTTTCTCATCCCATTCCTTGATATGCGGCGCGACTTCCTTCTGCGCAAACTCGCGCACCGTTTGCACGAGCGCCTTGTGATCTTCAGTCAATTCAAAATCGATCATCTGCTTACTCTTTCCGATAGGGTGTTAAAAATGACCGGACATCTTATCGAAGGCCACAAAAAAGCACAAAAAGAGGAAAAAGCGGTTTCACGCAAAGACCGCAAAGGAGACGCAAAGACGGTCAGGTTTTCTGTGCGCCTTTGCGTCTTCCTCCGCGCCTTTGCGCGAACCACTTGTACAATTTGTGACTTTTTGTGGCTATACTCGGCGTATGCCGAAGAAAACTCGAGCGGGCGATGTAGCCACGGTTGGTCTGGTGCAGATGACTTGCGATCCAAAACCGGAAACCAACCTCAAAAAAGCAATAGCGGGGATCAATGACGCCGCAAAGCGCGGTGCGCAGATCATATGCCTCCAGGAACTCTTCCGCTCGCAGTATTTCTGCCAGACGGAAGACATCCAACTGTTCAAACTGGCCGAGACGATTCCGGGTCCGTCAACTGAAGCTCTCGGTAAAGTCGCGCGCCAGCGCAAGGTCGTGATCGTGGCATCGCTTTTCGAAAAGCGAGCCGCCGGCGTTTATCACAACACCGCCGTGATCATCGACGCCTCTGGAAAGATCGTCGGTAAGTATCGCAAGATGCACATCCCCGACGATCCACTTTACTACGAAAAATTTTATTTCACTCCCGGCGATCTCGGCTTCCAGACACACGACACGACCTACGGCAAGATTGGCACGCTCGTTTGTTGGGACCAATGGTTCCCTGAAGCAGCGCGACTGACCGCACTCGGCGGCGCACAGTTTCTCTTTTACCCGACTGCGATCGGCTGGCTCCCCGACGAAGAACAGGAAATGAACGAAGCCCAGCACTCGGCGTGGGAAACTATTCAACGCGGTCATGCGATCGCTAACGGAGTATATGTCGTTGTCGTCAATCGCGTCGGACATGAAGGCAAGCTAACGTTCTGGGGCCAGTCGTTCGTTGCGGATCCTTTCGGACGCATCGTCGCCAAAGCCTCCGCTGATGAAGAAGAGGTTCTCGTAGTCGAGTGTGATCTTTCACGCATTGAAGAGACGAGACAAAACTGGCCTTTCCTGCGCGACCGTCGCATCGATGCCTACGATGGTCTCCGCTTCAGATTCGGTGGATCGTTATGAACTACGGCCCCATAGATCTCGTGGGCAATATCGGCGTGGTGGTGCTCATTCTCACTTACCTGATGTTGCAGTTGAATAAGCTCAGCAGCGATGGACTCGCGTACTCACTGCTGAACGCGATTGGAGCCGGCTTGATAGTCGTTTCCCTGCTCTTTAACTTCAATCTCTCTGCTCTGCTGGTGGAAGTGTTCTGGGTTTTGATCAGTTGTCTCGGAATCTACAGATACTTCCGTCTCAAGGCTCTCCGATCCGAAACCCTCGATGGCTGAACAACCGGTACAGACTCCAGCCGCGCTCGGCTTCCACATGCCCGCGGAGTGGCATCCACATGAAGCCACCTGGCTGAGCTGGCCCAAGGATCCGGAAACGTGGCCGGATCGTGTGACGC
>JBKPJP010000298.1:0-6236 GCA_046730735.1 Acidobacteriota bacterium
GCATCACGCCCGTGTCAATCTGTTTACTAACCGGCTTGCCAAGCAGGTTGTCGACCATCGTGCGCACGCCAAGGTAGCCCATGTTGAATGGATTCTGCACGACGATGCCGTGCAACTGATTCGCGTTGATCGCGTCGATGAAAGTTTGGCTGGAATCGAAGCCGACAAACGAAACCTTGCCTGCTTTGCCGATGTCATGGAGCGCGAGCAGCATGCCGGCTGTCGACGATTCATTCGGCGTGAAGATGCCCTGCACCTGATCGGCGTAAGTGTTCAAAAGATTTTCCGAAGCGCGCTTGGCGGTGTCGCGGGTTGCGCCCGCGTATTGATTGGTTGACACCAGCTCGATCTCGGGAAACTTCTGTTTTAGCTCGCTGATGAAACCTTCTTCGCGCTCGGTGGTGCTGGCCGAGCCTTCCGCGTAGCGCAACACGAGCACCTTGCCTTTGCCGTTCAGGAGTTGGCCCATGCGATCGGCGGCGAGCGTGCCGCCTTTGCGATTGTCAGTCGCGACAAAGCTGACGAAGTCGTTTGATTCGAGGCCCGAGTCGATGATGACAGTGGGCACGCCGGCGCGACTCGCCTCAGACACAGGACGCACTAACGCGCGATTGTCGAGCGGGGCGAGGACGATGCCGCTGATGCCCTGCGCGGCAAATCCCTCGACGACCTGGATCTGCTGTTCGCGATCGTCTTCGCGAATCGGGCCTTTCCAGATGACTTCTACTTCGGTGCCCTGCGCGGTTAGTTCCCCCGCGGCTTTGTTGCTGCCGGCGTGAATGCTCTTCCAGAACTCGTGCGTGGTGCCTTTCGGGATGACGGCAATCGTGAATTTCTTTTTGCCGTTTGATGGAGACTTCGTGCAACTAATCGCTAGACAGAGAGTCAAACATAAAAGCAGAAGTTTGCGCATGAGATCTTTTCCTTCACGAGTTTTTAACCACAGATTACACGGATAAAATCCGGATTTTATTCCGTGTCATCCGCGGCTACCGGATTTCCCAAACCACCCATGCCTTCGATTAACACTTCCATGTGATCGCCCGGCTTGAGAAACACCGGCGGCTTGCGCGCGACGCCGACCCCCGAAGGCGTGCCGGTCGCGATCACGTCGCCAGGCTCGAGCGTTATCGACTGCGAAAGAAATTCGATCAACGCGGGCACACCAAAGATCAGTTGATCGGTGTTCGAGTCCTGCATCGTCTCGCCATTCAACACGAGTTTTATCGAGAGCTTGTGCGGATCCTCGATCGTGTCGGTCGTGACGATCGTCTGGCCCATCGGTGCAAACGTGTCGCACGATTTTCCACGTTGCCACTGCCCATCAGCAAACTGAAAATCGCGCGCGCTCACGTCGTTGAACGCCGTGTAGCCCAGCACGTAATCATAAGCGCGATCGGCGCTGACGTGCTTCGCACGCCGCCCGATCACCACCGCCAGCTCGGCTTCGTAATCGACTTGCTGGCTCGTCGACGGCAGGACCACCGGCTCACCCGGAGCAATCACCGCGCTGGAAAACTTCGAAAAGACCACCGGCTTCTCGGGAATCGCCATCTTGCTCTCGGCCGCGTGGTCGCGGTAATTGAGTCCGATGCAAATGATCTTGCCCGGCCGAGGCACGGGCGCAAACCAGTAAGCATCCTGGCTTCGCACCAGCCAGCCTCGCTCGCGCGCTTCAGCCAGCGCATCCTCGTTGCGAATGAGCGCGTCGTGCGTTTCGCGCGCGCGTTGAAACCATGGACCATCCATGTCGAACCACGCGAGCGGATTTGCCGGACGCTCAGACTCGTCAAACAACTTCTCACAATCGAGTCGATAGCCGGTGTCGCGATCGCCGACATGCAGGAGAAACCCAACACGTGGCGTGCGCCAGTTTGATTCTTCTGTCGCGAATGAAATTATGTGCATCAGGCCGATTCGTCAACGATTACGTAGAGTTCCTGTGGACCATGGACACCGATTGTCAACGTCAACTCGATGTCGGCAGTTCGCGATGGACCGGTGATAAAGGTAACTGCCGGGCTAACTTCCTTGCCACTTTGCAGCATCGACAATACGTCGGCGAGCGTAGGGTAAATGCGCGACGCAGCAACGATCGCGATATGAACCGGCGGCACGACTGAAACCAATCGGTTCCGCTCGCACGAGCTGTCGAGAACCAATGTCCCTGTCTCGGCAATCGCAGCTTGCGCAGTCGTAATCCCAACCTCAAAGTTAAAGAGCTCGCTCGCACTCGGTATAACCCCAAACTCTTCAAGCCCAGGCGCATCAGAAACCGCAATCCGTTCCGCCCGCAGATCCGCGATGATGTGTCTTAAAACATCCGCAACATCCGTGGTTACGACGCAGTGTCCCGCCACAGATTCGACGTTTTCTTTAAAAAGGCCACAACTCATGAAAACTCTTCTTCTCGATCGGGCGCAGGTCGCGGCCGTTGGTCCATGCGCGCGAGATCGGAATAAATCTTTGCAACACCCGCCCCCCAACCGAACTCATCTTGTATAACGCGGGACTAGTCATCACCTTCGCCCACAACTTAAACGCCAAACGCTCCGCGGCACTACCTTTGCGCGGCGCGATCTCGGCGCGCAGATGTAACAACAACTCCGGTATATCGATCTTCACCGGACAAACGTCGCGACACGCACCACACAAACTCGACGCGTACGGAAGTTGCGACGTTTTTTCAATGCCGATTAACTGCGGCGTGATCACCGCCCCGATTGGACCAGGATATACAGACCCGTAAGCGTGACCGCCGATTTGCTGGTACACCGGACATGCATTCAAACACGCGCCGCAGCGAATGCAAGCCAGCGACTGCCGCGTGATCGGATGGGCGAGCATGCGCGAGCGGCCGTTGTCGAGCAACACGATATGCAACTCTTCCGGACCTTCATCAGTCGCTCGTTGCTTGGTTCCGGTGATAAACGATTGGTAAGTCGTCAATTGTTGGCCCGTGCCGGAACGAGGCAGCAGCTTCAGAAACACATCGAGGTCCGCGAACCGTGGTATCACTTTCTCGATGCCCATCACCGCGATGTGTACGCGCGGCAAACTCGTGGTCAGCCGAATGTTGCCTTCGTTTTCGACAATCACGATCGTGCCGGTTTCGGCAATCGCGAAGTTGACGCCGCTGATGCCTAAGTCAGCGGACGCAAAACGATCGCGCAAAGTGGTGCGGGCGGTTCCGGTGAGTTTCACTATGTCGTCAGTCGGCGGCATGCCAAGCTCGGCGGTGAAGAGCTCCGCGATCTGTCCGCGCGTTTTGTGAATCGCGGGCGCGATGATGTGCGACGGCGGCTCGTCCGCGAGTTGAATGATGTACTCGCCGAGATCCGTCTCGACCACCTGCATGCCGGCGGCTTCCAGCGCCGTGTTCAGGTGTATCTCCTCGGTCGTCATGCTCTTGCTTTTGACGATGACGCGTGCGCGGTGTTCGGTTGCGAGTTTGCAGATGATCGCGTTTGCGGCAGCGGCATCGCGCGCACGGTGGATCTTCGCGCCGCGACTCTCGGCGTTGCGTGTGAACTCTTTCAGGTAGCGATCGAGATCCAACAGCGCTTCGTCTTTGATCGCGCGCGCTTGCGTGCGCAGTGCTTCCCAGTTCGGCAGGCTCGCGGCGGCTTGCTTGCGTCGTTCGCCGAAAAGCGAAGTCGCGTTCTTCAGCGCGCCACGCAGGTGCGTATCGGCCAGCGCCGCCTTCGCGTTCTCTCCAAAAGTCTCACTGGATAAGTGGTTCATCTGTGGTTCAACAACTCTGCGAGATGCATCACGCGCACGGTGGATCCTTTGCGCGAAAGCCGGCCCCCGATCTGCATCAAACAACTCGCGTCGCCCGATACCACTGCGTGCACGCCGGCACGCTCGATCGCGTCGATCTTTTGATCGAGAATGGCAACTGAAATCTCCGGATACTTCACCGAGAAAGTGCCACCAAAACCGCAGCACGCGTCCGCGTTTTCGAGTTCGACAAACTCAGCGCCACGAACGTTTCGAATCAACGTTCTCGGTTCGTGCTTGAGATTGAGATCGCGTAACCCGTGACACGCGTCGTGCCACGTCAGCTTTCCGGTCCACGATGCGCCGACGTCTTCAACCTTGAGTACGCGAATCAGGAACGAACTCAGCTCGTGAGTCCTCGCCGCGATTGTCTTGGCGCGCGGCAGCCACTCGGGATCGTCCGCGAACAACTGCGGATAATGCCGCACCATCGCCGTGCATGATCCCGACGGCGAAACAATCGCCTCCGCATCACTCTCTTCGTAAATTTTTATAAAACGCTCCGCAACCTCGCGCGCCTCTTTACGATATCCGGTATTAAATGCGGGTTGCGCACAACAAGTCTGTCGCTGATCAAACTCAACCTCACAACCAACCCGCCGCAACACGTCAACGCTGCTCACACCGATGCTCGTCCACAATTGATCGACGAGACACGTTACGAATAATGAAACCCTCATGATCCGTGTTTTTATCCGCGAAAATCCGTGTTCAAAACGACCACACCTTTCACGTAATCCTCGCTATGTATATCGCGCGACAACGCCTTCTCGACGTCCGCAAACGTCGTGTAACGATGCGTGATCAGCGGCGTGATGTCGATCCAGTCTTGCTCGATGAGATTCAACGCGCGCGTGTAGACTGCCGGGCGTCCGTCCTTTTCAAAACCACCCGAAGCCCCCACCGAACTCACCAGCACCGGCTCCTTGAAAAGTATGCTGCTCAACACGCTCAGATCGGTGCCCGTGTGTCCGTGGCCATACAACAACACAGTCGCCTGCTTACAAATCAATCCCGGCATATAGCGAAAGACTTCACCCGAACCGGAAGCCTCGATCAAATACTCGACACCTTTGCCGCCCGTATGTTCGTGGACCACTTCAACCAGGTCCACGCCAACCGGATCGATCGCAACGTCAGCGCCGAGCTGCTTCGCGAGCTGCCGCTTGCGTGCATTCGGATCGCTGACGAGGAGAAAACCTTCGTAGCCAAGCACATTTCGCAAGTACTGCGTGAACAGTAATCCCGCCGGCCCGGCGCCGCATATTAACACGCTGCGCACACGACGCTCGGCACGCATTTTCGCAACCATCTCAGACGAATGGATGATACATCCCAGCGGTTCGACAAGCGCTGCAATCTCCGGGTCCAGCGGCGCCGTGATCTTCACCGCATTGACCGCCGGCACAGCGATAAACTCAGCGAGACCGCCCGGCAGCCCGGTGATGCCATGTTCACGATAAAACTCACACTGATGACTGTTCCCAGTGCCGCAATACTCACACAGGATCTCGCGCCGCCGGCTGACGCAATTCAACCCCTGGTCCACCACTACGCGATCGCCCTCGTGCAGGTCTTCTACCGCTCTCCCCACCTCTTCGATTGCGCCGGTGATCTCGTGACCAAGTATCTGAGGCTGCAAGGCGACCGCGATCGCGTGACCATATTCGTTGGTGTTGTAGTTTGCATGGCCGGCGAAGATGTGTGCGTCAGTGCCGCACAGACCGACCGCAGCGACGCGAATCAGCACTTCGTATGGCGAGATCGCCGGGCGCGGGACGTCGCGCACTTCGAGTCGATGCACGTCACACAACACACTCGCCTTCATCGTCTGGCTCATAACTGAAGATCGTTCGTATCGAGCCGGCCGGCGTCGCGTAACGCCGCAAACCGTTCCATCGTTTCATGCACACCGGCTTCGAGCGGCGTCGAAGGCAACCCATTCAGCACGCGACGGATGGCGGTGTCGTCCATCGCGGCAGCGATCGGGATTGGTGGACCACCGAATGTGATTAAGTTGTTTGCGACCTGCGAGTTGATGAAGTTTGCGATGCGTTCGACAGTGACGGTCTCGCCGTGCAGATTGAAGACGTGTGCGCCTTCAGGCGCGTTGTCGGCACACGAGATGAATGCTGCGGCAGTGTCGGCGACGTACTGAAAATCGGTAGCGCCGCCGAAGCGAATGTGAAATGGCCGACCAAGGACCGCGGCTTTCATCGCTTTCGTCGGATCGCTCGTCAAACCGGTATCACGATTGACGCCGTACACGGTCAACGGTCGCAGGCCGGTGCTGTTTATACCGTGATCGAGAAAGTAAATGCGCGCGTTGCCTTCGTTGGTGCGTTTGAAGACGCCGTAATGCGTGGTTGGGTCATCGTAGTTCAGGCCGTAAACAGCGGCTGAACTCGCGTATACGATCTGTTTGATAGATAACTTTCGCGCGGCTTCGAAGA
>JBKPJP010000299.1:0-4500 GCA_046730735.1 Acidobacteriota bacterium
GGCATGGTGGAGGCGGGTGTAATTGCGGATCGTATCCGGGACCGGGTATCGACGACGCACTTTCCGCACGGGAAATCGCAGCCTCTTGGTCATGTAACTATCAGTGTGGGAGTGTCGACGTTCACGAAAAACGTCGATACGCCGGAAAATATCATCGCCGCCGCAGACCGCGCGCTTTACCAGGCGAAGAGCATGGGAAAGGACAGAGTTGAGTTTTACGGAGAGAAGGAAAGCTAAAAAGAGTTTCACGCAAAGACGCCAGGGTTTTCGCAAAGACGCAAAGCTTAAGCTCTTCTTTGCGCCTTTGCGTAACCTTTGCGCCTTTGCGTGAAATATTGTTTATGAGCAGTCGCAGCCCCAGTGAAAATTTCCGCCGCATCCTCGGCCGTGTGGTCCAGCAGGACTTTGTCGGTCGTGCAGGGGAACTGGACCGGATCATGGTCCAGGCGGAGCCGGCTAACGCCGGTCGCGGGCTATTGCTCCTGATGGAACCGTCCGCAGGCGTCTCGGAACTGCTGCGCCAGGCCTACGATCAACTCTTCAACCTGCGCAGCGACGTGATCCCCGTCTACTTTGCCATCACACCAAACGAGACTACCGCAGTCAGCGCCGCGATCGAGTTTCTCAACACCTTCGTCCAGCAATACATCGCTTTCCGCCGCAATGAGCCGGTCGTCTCCAATGCGCCCCTGACCTTGCAGGAACTGCTCGAGCTCGCGCCGCCCGCGGATCTCGAATGGCTCGAACAACTCGTCGAGTCGTACAACCGTCTGCGTTTCGGTAACGACGATAAAGCACTCGTCCGCTTCTGTCTCGGCGCGCCACAACGCATTCCGTCCGGCCGCGGCCGGGCCTTCGTGATGCTCGATGGCTCGCAACTCGCTGAGTATCTGAATGGCGCGGTAGTACTGGGCACTGAGATCCTGCGTGTCTTCGGACGTGGCAGTTTTTCCTTCGTCCTCGCCGGACTGCGTCGCCAGATCCTCGAAGCAGCGCATGACGCGGGGTGTGACTTCGAACTACTCGACACCCTGCGTCTCGAACAACTCGACACTGCCGAAGCCGCGAAACTGGTCGAACACGTCGCCCGGCGCCAGCAGGTAGCGACGAGTGAAATCGCGCGCGATCTGCTGGTCCAACAGTTCGCCGGCAGTCCGTTTTTCATCAACATCTTTTTGCAGGCTGCGCGCGAGAAACACGCGTCGCTTACTTCATATCTCGATTGCGAACGACTCTACGTTAACGAACTCTTCGGCGGTCACATTCACCGCCACTTTGCGGACCTGTTAGAAGAGATCTCCCCGCGACTCGACACGCGTCACCTTTTGATTCGTTTGCTCTGGGAAGCGGCCGCGGGTGAAGACCAGGTCTCGTCATTCGAAGTCTGGCGCAAACGTCTTCACATGACTGCCAGCGAGCTCGAAGACGTACTGCACCGGCTGCACGTGCAGGAGTTCATTAACTGGAATGGCGTGACAGTCGAAGCCGGAGCTGGACCACAGGCCTGGAAAGACTATCTCAAGATTCGCTATCGACTCGACGTGCTCAACGAGCCGCGCGCTCTCGTCGTGGCGGACATGCTTGCCGACTCTCTCAAACGCGCGCCACACACGATGGCGCGCCACTACAAACAGATCGCAGACGCGGGCTTGCGTGATTTGATCTCGCGTTTCAACGCCCACCGGGTGCCTGCGATACTCTTCGACTATCAGAGTTTCACTAACAAATACAAAGGCGCCGAGAGCGACGCAGTTATCTCAGGACTTGCCGCGGAAACTGAGTTCTTTAAACTCCCGCAGACAATTCATCTCGCGAGTTGCGCGGCCTTCTTCAGCGACATGCGCCAGATCTGCGAAGAGGATCATTGCCTCGTCGCGCACACATTTGAAGAGGGAAGTTACCACGACGCACAGCAGGTGATCTGGCTCGCCGCGGACATCAAATCCAAACTCGAAGTGGACCTCGAAGTCACACGTGCCTGGTGCGATCGTCTCGAGAACATGGCCCAGCGGCTTGGCTTTAGTCGTTTTCAGATCTGGTTGATTTCAAACGAAGGCTTCTCGGAAGAGGCAGATAAATTGCTCCAGCGTCGCCGGGTTTTTAATTCCAATCGCCAGCAACTGGGCCTGCTTGCAGCTCGCATCAGCGAGACTGTTGCCACTGAAGTAGTGGAGCCGAGCGAAAGGGACGAGTTTCTAATGGTGGTGCCGATGGGCGAAGATAATGAGTTGATTGCGGCCAACACTGCCGAGCAGATCGCGAAGCGTTTGAGCTTCCGTCCGGAGGCTATTAATCAGATAAAAACAGCGATTGTCGAAGCTTGTATCAACGCTTCCGAGCACAGTTTCAGCCCGGATCGAAAAATTTATCAGCGTTTTCGCGTCGAAAGTGATAGATTAGTCGTCACAATTTCGAGTCGCGGCATCGTGCCAGCCAATCTAAACGGCGCGAATAGCGGATCAGAAACGAAACAAGCGGCGGAAGAAAGACGCGGTTGGGGACTTAAACTCATCCGAACTCTCATGGATGAGGTAGAGTTTGAGCGGGTCGACGACGGCACCAGTTTGCGCATGACCAAGTATTTGCGGCCGCAAAAAAGCGCCAACGAATAGAACCAGCGGGTTAACACGAAAAATTTATTTTAGCTTTGTACTTTCGCGTACATTCGAGGCAGGAGGGAGCTTTCGAGTGGATACTCCAAGTGGCAAAGTAGTACGCTCACACTGTGTTGGCACCACTGCAGTTGTTTACGCAAGCGATTATCTCAACAAGCTGACCGGTGAAAAAATTGAGCATGAGTGTCGCCGGCAACTGAATTGCGGTTGCCGCGCACTCGTAATTGATTTCAGCGATACCAAGCTGGTTAACAGTATCGGTGTGTCCATCCTCCTCGGCATTATCGACGTCGCCGAAAAATGCGGCGCGCGCATCGCCTTTTCAGAAGTGAACAACGAAACAGTCCAGTTGTTCGAAATGCTTGGACTGACCCGCCACGTTGTGCTCGCGAAAGACGAACGAGAAGCGCTGATGAATCTTTCGCACTATGAGACTGCTCCCATAGTCCATTGATTCCATGGAGCCTTCGACTCAGAAACTTATTCACACATTCGGAGCGCTAGCCGATTTGGGCCAGGAGATTGCCGGCACCGGCGATTTCAACGAGATGGTCCGCACGTCGATGCACATGCTCCTCGGCACGCTCGCTTTGCGACGTGGTGCGGTGGTGGAGTGTACCTCGGGTGGTCCACTTCGTTGCGCCGCTCTCTGGGGTCTTAACGATCGGGTGTTTGACGGCTTTGAGATCAACGACGCCGAGAAGCAGTCGTTTCTTCAGGGCGAAGCAAGTGAACTGCTCGTGAAAAACACCGCGGTGCCAAATAGCTTTCTGTGCCGGCATCGTGAGAAGCTCGCAGCGGAAGGCATCGAGCTCGTGTTGCCGATGATCGTGCGTGGTGAAGTGACAGGCATGGTCCTGCTCGGCGGCAAAGCAAGCGGCGAAGAGTTTTCAGAGGACGACTTCGAAACGATCCGCGCTATGGTCCGGCACATCGGTGTCGGCATTCACACGCATCGTTTGCTCGAGCAGGTGGCGCAACGCGCGGAAGAGAATCGAAGGCTGTACGATGAGTTGCGCGCGATCTATCGCGACACTGTCCGGGCGTTTGCTGCTGCGATCGACATCAAAGACAAGTATACCCAGGGCCACTCGGAACGTGTGGGCAAGTACAGCGAGATCATCGCCCGTGAAATGGGTTGGAGTGAAGAAGAGGTTGAGGGAATTCAGATCGCCGGCTACCTGCACGACATCGGAAAGTTGATCGTCGATCGCGACATCATCAACGCGCCTTACAACATCGACGCGAAGAACTCCAGCGAACTGAACCGGCATCCCGCGGCCGGATACGAGATCCTCTCGCCGATCAATCACCCGTACGCAGACATTCCGCTCATGGCTAAATATCATCACGAGCGTCTCGACGGGCGTGGTTATCCGGAGGGATTGACGGACGAACAGATCCCGTTGGGTGCGAAGATCGTTGCCCTCGCGGATTCATTTGATGCAATGACGACGGATCGTCCTTACCGGCGGCGTCGTTCGTTTGAAGACGTCGTGCGCGATCTAAGGGAGAACAGCGGCAAGCAGTTTGACGGGAAGGTTGTGGCGGCGTTTGCGAGAGCGATACTGAAAGAAGTGAAGGGTGAAACGAAAGAGCGTCGCATCACGAAGATGCTCGGAAAAGATTACCTCGAAGGCGAACAGGTCCCAACACTCCTCACCGACCTCATCTCGGATCTGGAAGAGGTCTCACGCAAAGGCGCAAAGGCGCAAAGCGTTTCTTAACGCCGAAGGCGTTGGCCAATTGCAGCCCAGGGTTGGAGCGCAGCGACACCCTGGGTTAGTTTATTTGAAATTTCCGACCAACCCTGAAAGGGTTCTCTCCGTGATGAACCCTTTCAGGGTTTCCAAACTTTTATGTTTATTTTTCCCAGGGTTGTCGC
>JBKPJP010000300.1:0-5984 GCA_046730735.1 Acidobacteriota bacterium
GGGCGATGCGTTGTTTGCGCTCGCGGACGTGCGCTTCTCGCACGAGTATGTGACGCCGATGGCGGCGTCGTTGTTCAAACAAGCCCTCGGCGAGGACGCGCGCGTCTCTTCACCGGAATCCGTGGTTGCGTTTCGAGATCACCTGACCTTTATCGGGCGCGTGATGTCGCCCAAACATCGTGAGATGGGTTTGCTCGAAAGAGCTGAAGGACTCGCGACGACGCAACAGGGTTTCACGATGCAGCAAAACATTCGACTCTACGGCTCGACGCCCGAAGGCGGTTCGGAAGCGATCTGTCACAACGCCGTCGTCGAGGATCTCGCACTCCCGGGACAGATCGTCATCGGCACTGATTCGCACACGTGCATGGCGGGCGTGCTCGGTTGCTTTGCGTTTGGCGTCGGTTCAACTGACATGGCGAATGCGTGGTACACGAAAGACATTCGCATTCGCGTGCCTGAAACTGTGCGCTACGTTTTGAAAGGCAGGAAGCGCGCGGACGTTGCGGCGAAAGATGTGATGCTCTTCATACTCGCGTCCGAGTATATGAAGTCGAGCAAGGGCATCGGCAAAGTTTTGGAGTTTGCCGGCGAAGATTTGAAGAACTGGTCCATGGATGAGCGCGCGACGTTGACGAACATGGCGGTCGAGGCCGGTGGCACGACCGGAATCATCGAACCTGATGAAGTGACGCTCGAATACGTCGTGCGCACACGCGGGCTCGACGCGGAGGAAGTGCGCAAAGGATTTACTTACAGCGACGAGGATGCTGAGTACGCGGCTGTCTTCGAGATCGATCTCGACGAGATCGGACCGATGGTGGCGACGCCCGGAGATCCGCGTAACGGCATTCCGATCGAAGAGCTCGAAGGTGAAGTTCGCATCGACGCTGCTTACGGCGGCTCGTGTACGGGGGGCAAAATGGCGGATATGGACATGTACGCCAGCGTGCTCGAGAACGCGCTCGCTCACGGGAAGCGTGTGGCTGATGGTGTACACCTGTACATTCAGTTTGGTTCGCAGAAGATCAAGCAGTACGCGCGCCAGCGGGGTTATATCGAGCTATTCGAGCGCGCGGGCGCGGAGTTGATCGATCCTTCGTGTGGCGCGTGTATCAACGCCGGTCCGGGCGCGTCGCCGTCGGCGGAAACGGTCACGGTCAGCGCGCAGAATCGAAATTTTCCCGGACGCAGCGGCCCCGGCAAACTCTACCTCGCCTCACCCTACGTCGTCGCCGCCTCCGCGATCGCCGGAAAGATCGTGGATCCGAAAGAGATCCTTAACTAGAAATTTACTACGAGCGGGGGCAAGCCACCCTTCCTGACTTGTTCTGGCTATAGACGCTCAAAAAATAGAACAAGTCAGGAAGAGGGGCTTGCCCCCGCTTCTACGCGGATGAAACTTTTTACCTCACAGTATCACTAACCTACCGAGAGCTACGATGAGCGCCTTGGCGGGAACTCTGATGAACAGTTCAGCAGACCTGGTCACTCGTGTGTGCCAGGGCGACGCGGACGCCTTTCGTCTGATTTTCGAAAGGTACTCTCGGCCCGTCATCAGCTTCATTTACGACATGGTCGACGATGGCGCCCTCGCCGAAGAGTTGACGCAGGAAACCTTTGTCCGCGCCTTTCGAGCGATTCACACCATGCGCGCGGAAACAAAACTCTCCACCTGGCTGTTTGGCATTGCTCGCAACGTCGCGCGCGAGTCGCTTCGTGCCCGGGCCCGCGCCAACAGTCACGTCGATCTCACTGATAAGTCGGTCACGGATTTGAGTGATAACAAGCCGAAACCCGTCGATGGCCTGCTGAGTAAGGAATTGAACGATCTGATCCGGCGTTCTTTAGCTGCCCTCGACGAAGACAAGCGCCTCGTGTTCACGCTCAAAGTGTTGCACCAGTGCAGCTATGAAGAAATCGCGATGATCACCGGATTCTCGCTCGCGAAGTTAAAGACGGATTTGCACCGCGCACGTGCAGAGATGAGAAAGCGAATCAGCGCATACGCTGGAGTTGGTTATGAAGTCTGAAGATTTGTCAAAGCTTTTGGAAGATTATCTCGACGGCGAACTCGAGACTGCCGAACAGGAGTTATTCGCGCGATACGATCGCGAACTCGAAGTGTCCCCTTTTCTTTGGACCAGAGTCGCGGCGCACACAGTGGCTGAAAATCACCGCCCTAAACGTTGGTCGGCTGTGTTTGCCAGACCGTTCGCGAGCGCGATCGGGGTCTTGTTGCTCGCCGTCGCCGTCGGAATCGTTTACCTCGTCTCGCGCCAGCCGGAACCAAACAAAGCCGTCGCTATTCCACCGAAACCTGCTCCCATTCAGCCCGAGAACAAGCAACCGGAGAAACCGGAATTCATCGCAGCACAGCCGAAACAAAAACCTCGCGTCAGACGAGCAACTCATCATGTCGCCTCCGATCAATCGGACGTCTTGTCTTCCGATCTCGCTTACCTCGATATCGACGAACAAGACACCGCGAGGCACATTGAACAAACAGAAAACCTGCTGCGCTCGATCAGAAACGTTCCCACTTCGGACAGCGACGAGGAGATCGACGTCACTTACGACAAGCAACTCTCGCGTCGCTTGTTGAATGAAAACGTCGTGTTGCGCCGCGACGCCGAGATGAAGGCGAAGTTTCCCACCAAGACGCTACTGACCGATCTGGAACCATTCCTGATCGACATCGCGAACTTGCCCGATCACGCTCGTCCTGAAGACGTTCGCGCGATCAAGGAACGAGTGCAAAAGACCGAGATCGTCGCCGCACTGTTGGATTACCAGGATCGGGGCACAAATAATCGTTAGAGAGAAGAGGCTAAAGAAATGTCGAGGAACTACCTTACACCACCTACAGTAATCGCAATTTTAGTGTTGCTGCTCACGGGCGTCGCTTCCAGTCAGCAACGTCCTCAGCAGAGCGACGCCGCCACTGTGTTTCGCAGCGCGCGGGACCTCATCACTGACGGCGAGTGGGCCAGGGCTCAGCAAAAGTTCAGCGAGTATGTCGAGGCCTATCCAAACGAGAAGAACACCGAAGCCGCGCTCTACTGGCTCGCCTACACGCAACAAAAGTTAGCGAAATACGATCAGTGCCGCACGACGATCGAGCGGTTGTTGGAGAAGTATCCAAACACGACGTGGAAAGAAGATGCGCGCTTGCTGATGGCGCAATTGCCCGGAACTCCTGCTATCGCATACCGCGACGCTACTACCGTGGTGAGAGCACAAGCGGCACTTGCCGCTGAGCTCGATGCTGCATCGGCATATTCAGCATATGTCCCGATAGCTCCGGTAGCTATTACGCCCGTCCCCGGGCAAGTTATTGGTGAGGGTGTTGGTATCGGTATTGGCCCGGCACCGGCGGTCTTGAGTGCGGAACCCCCGAGTTCCGACGACACCGACGATCCGTGTGAATTCAAGATCGTAGTGCTTCAAGCGCTGTTTCAGACTGACGTGCAACGCGGCATCATGGCAGCTACCGATTGGTTGAAGCCCGGCTCGACGCAAACCGTGCGTTGCAAGGGCGCGGCGTTGACGTTGCTCGGACGCAACGGCGGCAAGGCAGTGACGCCCGTGATTCTCGGCGTCGCGCGCAACGAGCCCGACTTGAAACTACGCGCTCGCGCAATCTCCACGCTCGGCGCGACCAACGACGACAGCGTGCTCGATGCACTGCGCGACTTCGCACTGAACTCCCCAGAGAACAACATCGTCGAAGCAGCGCTCTACGCGTTGAGCAAGCATACCGGCGACCGCGCCGTGGCAATACTCGGCGATATCGGCATGAGCGGCAAGACAGTTGCGCAGCGAAAGATGGCGATCCTGACCATCTCCACTCGTCCCGGCGAACCGGCGGTCGACGCGTTGCTCCGGATCTACGACGCGGACCAGAGTCCTGAAATCCGCCGCGCTGTCATTTACGGTTTTGGTAACCGCAAGAGCGAACGAGCCGGCAACAAACTCTTCGAAATCGCACGCAGCACAGACAATGTCGATCTTCGTAAGGCTGCGATCAGCGCCCTCTCGCGACGTAGCGGAGACAAGACAGTGGAGTTTCTGCTCAGTCTTTACGACACGGAAAAGAATGAACAGGTAAAGGATCAGATCCTGAGCGCGCTCGGTTTTGGCAGCAGCATCTTTGTCGGAACTCCATTAGGGGAAGCCGCTGGTCAATCAACCTTCGGCTACACCACCAACAGCAGCCGTATAAACGACCAGCGCGTGATCACGAAGTTGATCCAGATCGCCCGCGATCAAAAGGAACCGATGGAACGTCGCAAACGTGCAATCGGTTGGTTGAGTCGAAGTAAAGATCCGAAGGTGCTGGAGTTTCTGCAGGAGTTGCTGAAGCAATAGCCGCGGATTTACGCGAACTAACGCGGATCAGAATCAGGATTTAAGTATGAGTAGCTCAATTCATAATATCGAGAGTCTGAGGGAAGCGGCGCTGACACTGATGCGTGAAGTGGAATCGCTTGCGAACATGCAGGAGCCGCAGACCAACGGGAATGGGAAACTGGTGTTACAGGAAGAGGTGCAGCGCTTTGAAAGCGAGTTGATTCGCCAGGCGTTGCAACGCACACACGGCAATCAACGACGGGCCGCGCAATTGCTGGGTGTGAAAGTCACTACGCTTAACTGCAAGATCAAACGCCTCGGCATTCAGACTTCATTAACGCCTTGAAAGCTCAGCCACAATCTCTCTCGCGGCCGCTCGTGCCTCTTCCACTTCTTCCGGCTTGAATGAAACCGCGCCGACCACGGCGTGACCGCCGCCGCCGTAGCGTTCGCAGATCTTCGCGATGTTGTGACTGCGCGGCACCGGCGCCCACGGATTTGAGCCGACCGAAATCTTCGTTCGCTGTGGTCCACGCGTCAATGCGACTGAGTAAGTGGTTTCGGGATGCAGGTAGTAAGGAATGAACTTGTTGAAGCCTTCGTAACCTTCGTCGATGAGATCAAACTGGACCACGCCGTGGGCGCTGGTCGCCTTGCGTCGCACGGTTTCGAGTGTCTCGAGATGTTGCTTCAATATCGGCTGGAAACGACGCTGCACTTCCGCGCTCGTGGCGACTTCCTCGAGCGAGTTAGTCGCAAGATCGCGAATGATGCTTTCGATAAAGGCATCGTCAGGATCGGCTTCGATCACCTGCATCAGTTGCAACGCAGGTTCTTTCAACTCAACGCACTGCGCCGGCGACTCGTAAAGGGCGCCGTCGATGACGTGGGCCCAGTGAACGAGAGACTTGATTGGTTCGGAGTTGAACCCGAAACGTTTGTGAGCAATGTCGGCAATGAACTCAGTACACGACTTGCGCGTTGGGTCAAGAAACTTCCTGCCCGATTTATCCGCGTGAAAGTGTGCCTCGTCTTCGGGAGTCAGGAAAGCAGACTCGTGATGATCGAACCACCAGGTGAGTTTTTCAGATGCGGCATATTTGAAATCGACGATCGCATTCTCGTCGGAATCAAACATTGCCATATCAAACAGGTTACCGGGCCGGTGCAGCAGTCCGGTGTACCTGACGTCAGCCTCGGGATTGATGCGTTCTTTATAGAAGCGAGTGAAAGTTGCCGCTGAAGCAACGCCGTCGAAGCAGTGGCCGTGATAAAGGACTCGAAGATTCATTCTGATCGGCGTCAATCCGTGAAATCCGTGGCTCAGGGTTTACACGGCTGGATCACGCCCGCGGTAGAAGGCCCCAGTTTTGAAGCGATGAACTTGTCAACCTCGTCCTCGATCAACTCTCCGTTGACTACGAAAGCCTTTTCGGTAAGCACTTCTCCGGTCTTATTTACCTTGTCAGGCTCGAGAAAGATATTCCACGGTGAGCCCCAGTTGCGCGTGTCGCCGGTGAGCTGGCGATAAGCGTAATGCTCAGTCTTTTGTTTGTCGTCGCGAGATAGCGATTCCGAGACGACGGGGTACGGCGGGTCTTTCTCGCCGAAGAACGTCATAGTGTCTGCGG
>JBKPJP010000301.1:0-9210 GCA_046730735.1 Acidobacteriota bacterium
CGTTGCTTGCACAGTGGACATTAACAACGCAGCCGGCATTCCCTTCCCGGCTACGTCGGCGATCGCAACGCCTAGCTGACTGTTATCAAACTTGATGAAGTCGTAGTAATCGCCGCCGACGCCGCGCGCGGGTTCGCAAAACCCTGCGACCTCCATGCCGTTTGTCTTCGGAGCTTGTGAAGGCAACAGACGTTGTTGAACTTCCGCCGCGAGGGCGAGCTCGCGCCGCATGCGCTCCTGGGCCACCATGCGTTCCGTCAAGCGCGCGTTATCGATGATCAACGCGAGCTGTCCCGCGATTGACATCAGCAGTTCGCGATCGGCGACTGAGTATTGAAAGCCGCCGCGTCTCGGGCCGAATGAAAGTATTCCCACGAGCTCGTTCTTCTGTTTGACCTGGACCAGGATGGTCGACTTGATCGCGCGCAGCACCTCGTGTTCACCGGCGCGTTCTTCTCTTTGCTCGGGATGAAGTGCATTGAGTGCCTGCGACCACGTTTCGATCTCACGCGGCTCGATGATGAGTGGCGTTGAAAGATTCATGAGGCGCCGCACGACAAAGGCGCGCTTACTCAGTTGGAAACGTTTGCCATGCAGATCCGGGTCGTGAGTTACCACGCGCAGATTAAAATCGCCGGTCTTCTCGTCGCGCGTAAAGATGGCGGCGTTGCTGGCGTCGAGTGCCCGCCTGATTCGCTCGGCGAGATGTTGATAGAGGTCGCCGATGGTGGCGACATGCTGTGAGCCTGGTCCGAGATCAAAGAAGATCTTGCGTTCATCGTAAGGCGCAGGGGTGTAACGGCCTTCGATTTTGGGCAGCAACAGGCGTCGCGCGGCGATGTGAATGAGGATGAATGTAGCTATGAGTAAGAGGGAAACAAGCGTGTCCGCGCGGCGTCCGAGTGCATCGATTGCGCGCAGCCGGCTGCCGGTGAAGACGAGGAGGTAAATGGCGGTGAATAAGACGAGTTCGCACGCGTAATAGATCCGCCGGAGCTTGAAATGCCCTTTGGATTTGCGCCACAAACGACGCACTGCTTTGGGGTTAGGTATCCGGACGCGCGGGAGGATCCTCATCATCTTCCATTCGAACGAAGTTTGGCCTTCACTCTAGAATACACCGCCACCCGCCGTTATCTGACAATGTAATTCTCTGCGGTCCTCTGCGGTCCTCTGCGGCCCTCCGCGTTAAAAAGCAATTAAACGCAGAGAACGCAGAGAACCGCAGAGGACCGCAGAGGTTTAGTGGTAGCATTCACGTCGGTGGTCCATAAGGAGACGGAGATGAGATTCGCGAAGATAGTTTTTCTCGTTGCGGGTATCTACGGCTTGATCGTGCTGGCGCCGCAGTATTTTTTCGAAGAGCGTACCGGACATGATTACCCGCCGCCGATCACTCATCCTGAGTACTACTACGGCTTCATCGGCCTTGCGGTCGTCTGGCAAATTGTCTTTCTGATTCTCTCGCGCGATCCGTTGCGTTATCGCCCGCTGATGATTCCCGCGATCCTTGAAAAGGCGTGTTTTGCGATACCGGCGGTGATCCTGTTAATGCAACACCGAATTCCGAGCCTCATCTTTGGTTTTGCGATGATCGACGCTGTTTTGGGAGTACTGTTTTTGATCGCATACCTGAAAACTCGACCGGGAAACTGAAGGAAAGGCGCCACAAAGAGGCACATAAGGCACAAAAATGATTGATTAAATTTTGTGCCTTTTTGTGGCTAAACTTTCGCCGCTTGCGGCTGCGGGCGCATGATTCCGAGTTTGCGCATGCGATGATTAAGTGTCGTGCGATTTAACCCGAGCCGCGCGGCCGCCCCGGTTGGACCACCAATCACCCATTTTGAGTCGTCCAGAACTTTGAGAATGTGATCGCGCTCGACGTTTTCGAGTGTGATACCGCCGTTCATATGAGCCGCGGTCTTCGTGGGTTGTTTCAACTCCGCTAAGGGTATCTCCAGCGTCGATCCGCGTGAAAGGATCACTGCACGCTCGACGAGATTTTGTAGCTCACGAATATTGCCGGGCCAGTGATAAGCGACGAGCGCCGCCATCGTCTCTTTCGGCACACTCTCGATGCGCTTCTTCATCTGCTGCGCAAACTTGTTCGCAAAGAAGTGGACCAGGATCGGAATGTCCTCGGGCCGTTCGCGCAGCGGCGGCACGTTGACCGGAAAAACATTCAAGCGATAGTACAGGTCGCTGCGAAACTTCTTCTCTTCAACCATCTGCGCGAGGTCGGCATTGGTCGCCGCGACGACTCTCACGTCCACGCGCAGCGTCCGCGAACTTCCCAGGCGCTCAAACTCCTGTTCCTGAAGCACACGCAGCAGTTTTGACTGCAAATCCAGCGGAATGTCTTCGACTTCATCGAGAAAGATCGTTCCCTGGTGCGCCAGTTCGAAGCGGCCGATGCGGCGATCGATCGCGCCAGTGAACGCGCCTTTCTCATGTCCGAACAACTCACTCTCCAATAACCCGGTGGGAATTGCCGCGCAGTTTACTTTGACCAACGTGCGCTCACGGCGTTCGCTCAGGTTGTGAATGGCGCGCGCGATCAGCTCCTTGCCGGTTCCGGTTTCGCCGTAGATCAAAACTGTCGAACCGGTCGTAGCAACCGTCTCGACATTTTGCAACGCGCGTCTGAGCACTGGGCTGCTGCCGACGATCTCTTCGAAGTTGTACTCGCTGCGAATCTCCTCTTCGAGATACAGCTTCTCTTTCTCGAGCTTGTTTTTCAGCGTTTCGATTTCGTTATAGGCGAGCGCGTTCTCGACTGCGATCGCAACTTGGTTCGCTACCTGTTCAAACAGTTCGGCATCGTCCGGCGAGAATGCGTGCGGCCGCGAACTCTTGATGCCGAGCACGCCCAGCACGCGGTCGCGGAAGATCAGCGGCGCAGCACAGCCGGATGCCATTCCGTTGTGGGTTGCGGGATCGTAGTCAACACAGGTTGTTTTGCGCGTCGAAAAAGCGTCGCCCATCGGATTGCCTTCCAATGGAATCACCTTGCCCGCGGCACACGGACTCTCGTGGTCTGGAAAATCAAACGCAGCCACGCGCAGTTCGTTAGTCGGCTCATCGTAAAGCGCCAGCGCCGCGGCTTCGTGCGGCATGACCGTGCTCAACGAAACGGAAATCGACTTCAACAGCTCGCGCAAATTCAGATTCGAGACGAGCGTGTTGTTGACACGCAACAGCAGTTGCGAACGATCACGCTCGTGGGCCAACTGTTCGCGATAAAACTGGCTCTCAACCGCAACCGCGATCTGCGATGTAACCAGTTGCGCGAACTTAAGATCGAAATTGTCGTAAGCGCCGACCTCTTCACTCCAAAGATTCAAGGTGCCGAGCTTTTGATGAACGGTGCTCAGCGGCAGGCAGCAAACCGACTTTATGCCTTTGTTTCTTAGCTTTTGTGCGGTTGGAAATCGTGTGTCCTCGTCGAGATCGCGAATGATCATTGGTTCCTGATCGCGCCAGACCTGCCCGTTGATCGATTCGTCGATGGCGACTTCAGTCGACTGAATATTCGCCCACCCTTCCTTGCATCCTTCGAAAAAATAAGAGCGCATCACCTGTCGCTGCTCGTCGTGCAGCATCACGGCGAGGTCGCGAAATGAAAAAAGATTTCGCAAACGGCAGGCTATATCGTGGAAGAAATCGGAAAGATTTCGCTGGTTTGCAATCGCTTTCGAGAGTTCCAGCAGCGTCAGGTATTTTTGGGTCTGCACATCGACGCTGGAGAGTTGAGCGGCGTTCACTTACTACCTCCCATGTTCATCCTTAGCATACTTGACTGCTTGCCTACGATCAAAACGCCCATTCGGTTCCTCTGCGTCTCTCTGCGGTCCTCTGCGGCCTCTGCGTCCTCTGTGTTAAATGGCGCGTTTCAACGCAGAGGACGCAGAGGGCCGCAGAGAGTGCGGCAAGCAAATTGCACGGGGCTTGGGCGCATGGTTTATGAAGTAATAAGAATTACGTGTCACAACGAAGCGGCGCTGACGCGTTTGGTCCTTGAAGGAAAACTCGCGGGCGCGTGCGTCGATGAGTTAGACAAATGCTGGCAGGACGCACCCGACAAGTGGTCTTCGCTGCTGATTGATCTGACAAGTGTCAGCTTCATCGACGACCGCGGCAAACAACTACTCAAACGAATGCACGACAACGGCGCGACACTCATCTCCTCAAGCATTATGAGCCGCTGCCTCATCGAAGAACTCAAGTGTGAGTGACAACTTCTTGTGACGATATTTCGTCACGTGACCAACTGTTGTCACGCACGCGCTCACCAAATCAACGAAATCATTCGCAAAGCGCAGTGGCAAAGCGGTTGCTTCTCTGCTGCCCATAGTGAGAGACACAGGCAGGCGCGGCCTGTGCACGACAGCAGGTGAACTCAAAGCCGAGAGTGGGCACGGCAGCGAGTTCACCTGCTCGGGGGGAACCGGAGAATAAAATGACGAAAACTCGATTGGTCCAAATTATAAGAAACCGAAAGATAAGTGTGCTTTTGATAGTTATCGCAGTCGTGGCGCTTGCGGTTGTAGTGGGTTTTGCGCGTTCGAGCAAACCCGCGCAAGCAGCGCCGCCGGTGCTTGAAGTCGGCGTGGTCAAGGTGGAACAGAAGAACGTGCCGATTTACAGCGAATGGATCGGAACCACCGAAGGCATGGTCAACGCCGAGTTGAAGGCACAGGTAACCGGCTACCTGCTGCGACAGGATTACAAAGAAGGCTCATTCGTGAAGAAGGGCCAGCTCTTGTTTGAGATCGATCCGCGGCCATTCCAGGCGGCTTTCGATCAAGCGAACGGACAAGTGGCGCAGTATCAAGGTCAACTCGAACAATCCAAATCTCAAATTACACAAGCTGAAGCGCAACTGACCCAGGCTCAAAGTCAGGTACTGCAAGCGCAGGCGCGTTTGGCCCAGGCACAGGCGAATCAAGTCAAAGCTGAACTCGACGTCAAGAAGTATCAACCGTTAGCCGAACAGAAAGCGGTCACGCAACAGGATCTCGACAACGCCTTGCAGGCTAACACTGCTGCGAAAGCGGCAGTCGATGCGGAGAAGGCGGGCGTGGAAGCAGCGCGGGCACAACTCGCACACGCGAGTGCACAGATCGGCGTGGCTCGCGCGGGCGTTGCAACTGCGAAAGGTCAGCTCGAAAACGCACAGGCAGCAGCGAAAACCGCCGCACTTAATCTGAGTTTCACGCGAATCGTCTCGCCAATCGACGGGATCGCCGGTATGGCCCAGGCGCAGGTCGGCGATCTGGTCAGCACCACCAGCAATCCTTTAACTACAGTCTCGACACTCGATCCGATCAAGGTCTATTTCACGCTTAGCGAGCAGGACTACCTGCGCTACACGAAACCGTTTCTCGCGAGCGCCGAGCAGAACGGCAGTCTCGAACAGCTCGAGCTGGAGTTGATCCTGTCAGATGGCACGACGTATCCCGAGAAGGGCAGATTCTACTTCGCCGATCGACAAGTCGATCCGAAGACGGGAGCGATTCGAATGGCTGGAGTCTTTCCAAATCCGAACAACGGCTTGCGACCTGGTCAGTATGGAAAAGTGCGCGCGGTCACGAGCACGCAGGAGAACGCGCTGATGGTGCCGCAACGAGCAGTGTCGGAGTTGCAGGGAACTTACCAGGTCGCGGTCGTTGGGCCAGACAACAAAGTGAGCCTTCGCACGGTGAAAGTCGGCGAGCGCAGCGGCTCGATGTGGATCATCACTGAAGGGCTGCAACCCGGTGAGACCGTGGTCGCCGAAGGAACGATGAAAGTCCGTCCCGGCATGACAGTTAAACCACAGATTACACAGATAGAAAACAGATGATTTCGAGATTCTTTATCAACAGACCGATCGTTGCGATTGTGATCGCGATCGTCACGGTCATTGGTGGTCTGATCGCGATGTCGGGACTGCCGCTGGCGCTGTTTCCGGAGATCCTGCCACCGCAGATCATCGTCTCGACCAACTACACCGGCGCCGACGCGGTCACGATCGAACAATCAGTCTCGACGCCGATCGAGCAACAGATGAATGGCGTCGACAACATGCTCTACATGCAGTCGATCAACGCCAACGACGGCAGCGAGCAGTTGATGGTCACGTTCGGCGTTGACACCGACGTCAACATCGATCAGGTAAACGTTCAGAACCGTCTCGCCCAGGCGCAGCCGAATCTTCCGACTGACGTAAACCAGTTTGGTCTGACGACGCGGAAGTCCACCGGCTTGCCGATGCTTGTCTTCTGTCTTTACTCGCCAAACAAAACTTACGATTCGCTGTTTCTCGCCAACTACGCAAACATCAACGTCAACGACGTGCTCTATCGCGTGCCCGGCGTCGGCGAGGTGAGGGTGTTTGGCTCGAGCGACTACGCGATGCGCATCTGGGTGAAGCCCGACGTGCTCGCGAAGCTCGGGCTCGGCGTGCCGGATCTCGCGAATGCGGTTCGCCAGCAGAGCAACGTCAATCCATCCGGTCGTGTCGGCGCCGCGCCGGCGCCCGAAGGCATGGAAAAGACCTACACGGTTCGCGCGAAAGGCCGCCTCGAAACCCCCGAAGAGTTTGGCCAGATCATTGTGCGTGCAAACCCTGACGGCTCGGTCGTGCGACTCAGCGACGTCGCGCGCATCGAACTCGGCGCGCTCAATTATCAACAGAGCTCGCGCATGAACGGCCAACCGGGCGCGATCGTCGCGGTCTTTCAAACACCCGGCTCCAACGCACTCGCGACCGCCGAAGGCTTGAAGAAAACGATGGCGGAGCTGAAGGAACGCTTTCCAGCCGATCTCGATTCCGCAGTCGTGTTTGATACTACGCTGCCCGTGAGTGAAGGCATCAAGGAAACTGTTCGCACGCTCGTCGAAGCGATGGTGCTCGTGATCATCGTGGTGTTTCTCTTCCTGCAAAACTGGCGCGCGACGTTGATACCGGTCATCGCTGTGCCCGTATCGCTCATCGGCACGTTCGCAGTCTTCCCGTTGCTTGGCTTCTCGATCAACACGTTGTCGCTGTTCGCTTTCGTACTCGCGATCGGGCTCGTGGTGGACGACGCGATCATCGTCGTGGAGGCAGTCGAACATCACATCGAACAGGGAAAGTCGCCGCGCGAAGCGACGATCCAGGCGATGAAGGAAGTCGGTGGACCAGTGGTCGCGATTGCGCTGATCCTGTCGTCAGTCTTTTTACCCGTCGCGTTCATGGGCGGCATCCAGGGACGGCTCAACAATCAGTTTGCGATGACGATCGCGATCTCGATGCTGATCTCCGCATTCAACGCCCTCACGCTTTCGCCGGCACTCGCGGCGTTGTTGTTACGACCGCGGCAGAAGTCGCGTGGCGTCGCCGGACGTTTCTTCGGCTGGTTCAATCGTGGCTTCGACAAGGTGATGCACGGCTATCTGAACTGGAGTCACGCCATCCTGCGTAAAGCCGTGATCGGCGTCGTCATTATTCTGGGCTTCACGTTTGCCGACTTGTTCATGGGACGCACGCTGCCGACGAGTTTTCTGCCCGAAGAAGATTACGGTTACGCGATGTTGCACGTGCAACTGCCGCCGGCCGCGTCACTCGAGCGAACCGATCTCGTGTTGAAAAAAGTAGAGAACGTTCTGGGCCACACCGAAGGCGTGCGCTATTACACCGCGATCGGTGGCTTTAGTTTGTTGAATCGAATCTCGGCGAGTTACCAGGGCTTCTTCTTCATGAGCTTCAAGCCGTGGGATGAACGCACGTCACACGAGCTACAGGCGCAACAGATCATCGCGAAGATAAATGGCGAGCTCGCGACGCAGATTCCGGAGGCGCAGGCATTCGCGTTTATGCCGCCGTCGATTCCCGGTCTCGGTAGTGCCGGCGGTTTTTCGTTGTGGCTACAGGATCGCAGCGGCGGTTCGGTTGAGTTTCTCGATCAGAATTTACAGGCGTTCATGGCGGCTGCGCGCAAGCGGCCGGAGCTCGCGGGTGTGATGTCGCAGTTTTCAGCGGGTGTGCCGCAGATTTATGCGGACGTCGATCGGGATAAGGCACTGAAGCAAGGCGTGGAGGTCGCCGATGTTTATCAAACGCTGCAAGCGTACCTGGGCGGTTTGTACTTGAATCAGTTTAATCGGTTCGGCCGTCAGTGGCGCGTGTTTCTACAGTCTGAAGGCGAGATGCGCCGCACTGAACAAGACATCGGCAACTACTACGTTCGCAACCACGACGGCGACATGGTGCCGCTGTCTGCGCTCGTGACGACGCGCAAGATTAGCGGGCCGGAGTACACTAATCGATTCAATTTGTATCGTAGCGCGCAGGTTCTGGGTGCAGCGGCGCCTGGTTACAGTTCGGGCCAGGCGATGCAGGCGCTCGAAGAGGTCGCGCGGGAAACCTTGCCGCGCGAGATCGGTTACGACTGGGCCGATCTTTCTTACCAGGAGAAGCAAACGTCAGGCGCGGCGGTTAAGTCGTTGGCGCTGTCCCTCGTGTTTGTCTTTCTGATTCTCGCGGCGCTTTACGAGAGTTGGTCGCTGCCGTTCTCCGTTCTGTTAACGGTGCCTATCGCATTGTTTGGAGCGTTCATGGGGATTTGGTTGCGCGGTTTCGATCTTGGTGTATACGCACAGATTGGTTTGATCGTGGTGATCGGACTCGCGGCGAAGAACGCGATCTTGATTGTCGAGTTCGCGAAGATGGAGTTTGAGAAAGGTCGTGGACTGCTTGAGGCAGCGCTCGAAGGCGCACGATTAAGACGGCGGCCGTTGTTGATGACTTCATTAGCATTCATCGCGGGTTGTTTGCCGTTGTGGTTCTCTTCCGGATCGGGCGCGGCGGCGCGACAGATTTTGGGAACGGTCGTGATCGCGGGCATGTTGGCTGACACGCTGATCGCGAGCTTCCTGATTCCGGTGAGCTTTTATGTAGTTGAGAAAGTCTCGATGCGCCTGGGACGCAAGCACGTAGCCGATCCAGGCGTACATCCGGAACTCCAACACGCATCAGGAGATTAAGAATTGAAGAAAAGCGCTTTAGTGTTCCTGTTATTCCTATCGCTCTTGCCTTTAAACGTCGCGGCGCAAGTCAAGACTCCTGACACATTTCGCGGCAGTGAAGGACTCGATCAAAACTCCATCGGCGATCTGAAGTGGTTCGAAGTTTTCAAAGATCCCGAACTTCAGCAACTGGTCCGCACCGCGATGGCCCAGAAC
>JBKPJP010000302.1:0-1674 GCA_046730735.1 Acidobacteriota bacterium
CGACATGTCGAATACCGAGTGCAAAGATCAGGTTTGATAGATCACGCGACTTGCTGGCTTCGATCTGCGCCAACAGATTTCCGGCCGACTTTTTTGCCATGCGCGGCAAAGCGGCGACCTGTTCGAGCGTCAGTGAATAGAGATCGCCTACGTCTTTCACGAGCTTCTCAGCGACGAGTTGCTCAGCCAGCACTTCACCCAATCCCTCGATTCGCATCGCGCGGCGTGAGGCGAAGTGAAACAGACGGCCCATCAATTGCGCGGCGCAATCCGCTGCTACACAACGTGCGACGACCTCGCCTTCAGGACGGGAGATCAAGCCGCCACACACCGGACAGTTCTTCGGCAGTTCGAATTCAGTTTCTTTTCCGGTGCGTTTGGAGGTGATGACGCTGAGCACCTTGGGAATGACCTCGCCGCTCTTCTCGATCATCACCCAGTCGCCTTTTTTCAATCCCAGACGCCGGATTTCATCTTCGTTGTGCAGCGTGGCGCGCGCGACAGTCGTGCCGGCGAGAACCACCGGCTCCAGGAGTGCGACCGGAGTGAGCGCGCCGGTGCGCCCTACCGAAACAAAGATGTCGAGCACCTGCGTCGAAGACTGCCGCGCGGGATATTTGTACGCGATGGCCCAACGCGGCGCTTTCGACGTCGCGCCAAACTCATCCTGCAAAGCTGTCGAATTGACTTTGACTACGAGCCCGTCAATCTCATAGCCGAGATCGTCGCGCAACGCTTCTTTCTCGTTCGCAAAGTCGATCACTTCATCGATCGTCTCGCAGCGTTTGCGGTGCGGGTTGACGCGAAAGCCGGCGGTCTTGAGCCAGTCAAGCGATTCCCAGTGCGTCGGAAAAGGTTTACGACCATTCACCAGCAGGTCGTAGACAAACATGTCGAGCTTTCGCCGCGCGACGAGACGCGAATCGAGTTGTCGAATCGCGCCGGCAGCGGCGTTGCGCGGATTCATGAAGCGCGGCTCTCCTGCTTCTTCCCTTTCGGCGTTGGTTCGTTCGAAAACCTCGCGCGGGATGAAAACTTCGCCACGCACCTCTAGGGTCGTATCAATCGCTTTAGTCTTCAGACGCAGCGGCACGCTGCGAATCGTGCGCGCATTCTGCGTAACGTCTTCGCCGATCCGTCCGTCGCCACGCGTCACGCCACGCACCAGCAATCCATCTTCGTACTGCAGCGACAACGACAGGCCGTCAATCTTCAACTCGGCAACATATTCGAGCTTGCGACCTTCAGCCAAACGCTGGCAACGCTCGTCAAACGCGCGCAGTTCGTCGATGTTGTAGCTGTTGTCCAGCGACATCATCGGGCGCGTGTGAACAACTTCGGGAAAACCTTCCGCGGGGCGCCCACCGACTCGCTGCGTCGGACTGTCAGGTGTGATTAACTCGGGATGCGCTGCTTCAAGCTTCTGTAGGTTTTCCAGCAGTTCGTCATACTCGCGATCGGAGATATCCGGTGCGTTCCCGACGTAATAGAGTTCGTCGTGACGCCGGATCTCGTCTCTGAGTTTTACGATTTCTCGTGCGATGGTCCGGGCGGCCAATGTCACTCCTTCTTCAACTTCGGTAACGGCGCGGTTGGCCTCGTGTCTTCATGGCCTTCGGTTTTAGCTCTGCTTCCTGCCAGCCTGTGAATCACGCGCCCGATCAGTTTGATGCT
>JBKPJP010000303.1:0-9096 GCA_046730735.1 Acidobacteriota bacterium
ACTCGGAGGCGAGACTGGCCGTCAGGATGGCCGCAATAACGGGTTTGTGTTGACGTCCTTCAAATGGGCGTTTTCGGACCGGCGGAATGTTCCGGCGCCGCAGTGATTTGATAAACTTGTCGCGTGAGCGACTCAATGCCAATAACAAATGCCGCGCTCGAACAAAACTTGCGCGGCATTCTTCTGCCTATTACCACGCCTTTCGCTTCTCCTTCCGTTGACCATTCAGCACTGCGATCGAATCTTGATCGCTGGTCCAGCACAGGTGTAAGTGGTTATGTGATTCTCGGGTCGACGGGTGAACGCGTGCATCTTGATGAACGCGAGTATTTAGCAGTGATTGAAACTTGCCGAGCAGTGGTTCCGCGATCGATGGCATTCATCGCCGGCGCAGGTCAGCAGAGCACAGTTGGCACGATCAACGAGATCGCGAAGGCCGCGGCCGCCGGAGCAGATGCGGTTTTAGTTATCACTCCGAACTACTATCGCTCGGCGATCACGCAGGACACGCTGATCAGTTATTACAAAGCAGTTGCTGACGCTGCGCCCGTGCCGGTGCTTCTTTACAGCATGCCCGCACTCACAGGCATCAAGATCGAACCGCAGACCGCAGCTCGTTTGAGCGAGCACCCGAACATAATTGGCATTAAAGATAGTTCCAACGACATAGCCGGATTCGAGCAGACAGTGAATCTCACGCCCAATGAGTTTGCAGTGATGACGGGCAATGGAACCGAGTTCCTCGATGCACTCGAGACTGGTGCTACGGGTGCGATTCTCGCTGTCGGGTGTGTTGTTCCGGAGTTGTGCGTTGAGATCTTTCGTTCAGTCAACGCAGGCGAACGCGAGCAAGCTCGTGCATTGCAGAACAAGCTCACGCCACTCGCTACCGCAGTCACGACTCGCTTCGGCATCGGCGGTCTCAAAGCCGCTCTCGATCTGGCGGGCTATCGCGGCGGCGAGGTCCGTGCGCCGCTGCGCGCCGCGGACGAGAGTGCGCGAAAGGAGATAGCGGCATTGCTGGAGGACACGCGGAAGATTCTCACGCAACGGCGCAAAGAGGCAGAGGTTTGATTTGGGTTTTCTTTGCGTCTTTGCGCCTTTGCGTGAGACCTGTAGAATGGCGGCAGGAGCCTGAACCATCTTGAGTACAGCCGAAGCCGCTTGTTATAGCACCCCCGAAGAGTCAGGACTGCGTGTCGAGACGCTTCCGTTTACCGAAATCCCACAGCAAACACGTCTCTTTCTCGACTATCTGAGAGATCCGCTTCCGCTGCGACAGTTTTATCCCTCAGCCGTTCGTTACCATCACGAACTCGCGCCACGCGTGCCCGAAGTGCTTTCCGCCTATCGCGTCGATCGCAATCGAGTCTGCGATGCACTGGAAGCGATGAACCGGCGTTGGGGCGCGGGCGGGGCAACTCTCGATAACATTCAATTGCTCCGTGAGTCGGATTGCATCGCGGTCGTTTCGGGTCAACAGGCAGGTCTGTTTACTGGACCACTCTACACGATCTACAAAGCGCTTGCGGCAGTGAAACTCGCCGGTTGCCTGCGACAGCGAGAAACGAAAGCTGTACCGGTGTTTTGGATCGCTTCCGAAGATCACGACTTCGCTGAGGTCGCCACCGCGGAGTTTATCGGTCGCGACTGTCAGCTAAAGAACGTCGAGGTCACTGAAGCGCTGCATCGCGAAGGTCAACCGGTCGGGCAAGTCGTGGTCGATGATTCAATCGACGCAGTGGTTGACCAACTTTTTGAGTTGTTGCCGAACTCTGAGTTTGCTGACGACATAAAGGCGTTAGTGAAAAACGCCTGGCAGCCCGGTCGTGGTTACGCCGAGAGCTTTGCGATCATGATGACTTCGCTGCTCGGTCGTTATGGTTTGATCTTTCTCGACCCGCTCGATCCGGAGTTGAAGAAACTCGCCGCGCCGCTCTACGCCGAAGCCGCGCACCGTGCACCGGAGATCGCGGCCGCGCTCGAGAAGCGCAGTGGGGATTTGGAAAGTGCCGGATACCACGCGCAGGTGTTGGCCACGTCGAATTCGTTTCCGTTGTTTTTGCACGACGAGCAGGGCGCGCGACACGCGGTCGTGCGCGTCGAAAACGGGAAGTATAAAGCGAAGGACGTTCAGCAGGAGTACACGGCGGAAGAACTTGCCGCCCTCGCGTTGGAGAAGCCTGAGAGATTTAGTCCGAACGTCACGCTGCGCGCGGTGGTCCAGGATTACCTGTTGCCGACGATCGCCTACTACGGCGGCGCCGCGGAGATCGCATACTTTGCGCAGACTGCCGAGGTTTATCGCTTGCTCGAGCGACCAGCGACTCCGATTCTGCCGCGTTCGAGCCTGACGATGATCGAACGTCATACGGGTCGTGTGTTGGAAAGATATAACCTGACGTTGAAAGACTTCTTTGAAGGACTCGATCCGGTCATCAAGCGAGTAGTCGAAGAAGTTCTGGGCGCCGACACGGCGAAGTTGTTTGCGAAAACCGAAGAGAATATCAATCAGGAGCTCGATAGTTTGCGCGAGGATCTCGAGTCGATCGATCCGACTCTCGCCGGCGCGCTCGAGACGGGTCGGAAAAAGATCAACTATCAGCTCGAAGGTTTGCGCACCCGCTTCGTTCGCGCGCAGATGGGCCGCGATGAGGCCGCTCACCGGCAGTTGCAGCGCGCTTTCGATCAGCTTTATCCAAACAAGGATCTACAGGAACGTCACATCAACATCACCTCGCTGCTGGCCCGCCACGGCACTTACGTGATTGAGTGGATCTTCAATGCGATCAATTTGGGATCGAGCGAGCATCAAATCGTGAAGCTATAACTAATGTCTAAAATCCGCGTCCTCGCAGATCACGTCGCCAATCAAATAGCTGCCGGTGAAGTTGTTGAGCGCCCGGCTTCTGTCGCAAAAGAGCTGGTCGAGAATTCGATCGACGCGGGCGCCAAACGAATCACGATCGAGATCGAAGCCGGCGGCCGTCGTTTGCTCAAGGTTTCTGACGACGGTGAAGGAATGGTGCGCGACGATGCCGTGCTCGCTTTCGAACGTCACGCCACGTCGAAGATTCGCGTCACTGAGGATCTGGCGGCGATCGGGACACTCGGTTTCCGTGGCGAAGCGCTCGCCTCGATCGCGTCGGTAGCGAAGGTTGAGTTGACAACGTGTACTGAAGACGCGAAAGCAGCGACGCGCGTGACGATTGATGGCGGTCGTATGCGCGACGTCAAAGACGCTGCCCATCCGCGTGGCACGACGATCGCCGTGCGCGATCTGTTTTTTAACATTCCGGCGCGGCGCAAGTTTCTGCGATCCGAAGCGACTGAGACTTATCATCTCACCAATCTCGTCACGCACTATGCGTTGGCCCATCCCGAGATTGCCTTTACTTTTGTTAACAACGGACGGGAAGTTGTGCGTGCGGCGCCCGCGAAGGATTTACGCGAGCGTGCTTACCAGATCTTCGGCGCGGAGTTTGTCGAGAATCTGTTGGAAGTGAATTCGGGTGATACGCAAGTGGCGCGCGTGACCGGTTATGTTTCCGCGCCGCGCGACCGCCGCACGTCGCGTGATTCGCAGTATCTCTTTGTGAATCGCAGGTTCGTGCGCGATCGAATGATCGGGCGCGCGTTGTCGGAAGGCTATCGATCGATCCTGCCGTATGGTGTTTACCCGGCGGCGTTGCTGTTTATCGAAACACCGCTCGAAGAAGTTGACGTCAACGTGCATCCGGCGAAGACGGAAGTGCGCTTTCGACGACAGGCGGCCGTAGTTGATGCGGTGCGCGAAGCTGTGCGAGCAGCGCTTGCAAGCGCCAGTTACGTCCCTCCACCACAGGAGCCTCCGCGAATTCCCGAGCCGATTATGACGGCGACTGCCGCCGTGAGTTCAATCACTCCGCAAACACGAATCGAATTCGTTCCGCCACCACCCGCACCACCTCCGCCGCCGCGTGCGCCGGTCGAACCCTCCGGCGAAGAGATCGCGCGTGACATCGAGGCGATGATCCAATCCGTATCCAAATCCGTGTCATCCGCGCCTCTTCCTCCGTTGAATTCAGCGGAGAAGCTTGCGCGCGAAGTGACGCCCGAATCGCTCAACGCAAACATCCGCCCGCTCGGTCAACTGGAAGAGAGCTTTATCATCGCAACTGACGATGATGGCTTGTTGTTAATCGATCAGCACGTGGCGCACGAACGTGTGCTCTTCGACAAGTATCGCGCGCTGGAAGCGGAGCGTCGCAGCGAATCGCAGCAGTTACTGGTGCCGGAGACGTTCGATCTCACACCCGCGCAGGCGGCAGTGTTTGACGATCTTGCGCCGGAGTTGGAGAACTATGGCTTTGAGTTGATGAGACTCTCCGGACGGACGGTCGCGATCAAAGCCGTACCCGCTGATCTTCCGGGCAGCGAAGCACGCAACATGCTCTTCGAGTTGCTGGAAACTGTTGACGCGGAGAAGAAGAGCAGCGCGCATGAAACTCTGCGGGACGAGATCGCAGCATCGCTCGCATGTCACGCCGCCATCAAGGTCAACATGCCGCTCGCACCCGAGAAGATGCGCTGGCTCATCGATCGGCTCTTACAGACCTCTTCACCCACGACCTGCCCGCACGGCCGCCCGGTAATCCTGCGCCTGCGAACCCGCGACATTCTCAAAGGCTTCCACCGCATATAAGAATTTCACGCAAAGGCGCAAAGAAGGACGCAAAGGCCGCCAGGATTTCCTTTGTGCTCTTTGCGTCCTACTTTGCGTCTTTGCGTGAAACCTTCTTCACAACTTCTCGAGCGTCCGAAGCACCAGATCAACGTCCGTTAAATCCGGTAGCAGCGCATCGGGTTTGCACTCGAGGATTTCCTCGGTTGAGTAGAAGCGCCCGGTGCCGACCGCGACTGCTCGCGCGCCGAAGTGACGCGCGCAGTCGATGTCGTTTGGTGTGTCGCCGATCACAATGAACTGCTCCGGTGCGAGATCTATTTGCAGGTGTTCGCGAATGCGTTCGGCAGCCCGCGCCGGAAGATCGCGGCGATTGTGCGACTCGTCCCCAAACGCGCCCGGCAGCGTGAAGAAGTGATCGAGCCCGACCAACTCCATCTTCAATTGCGCCATCGGCTTGATATTGCCCGTCACGAGCGCCGACTCGTAACGCGGATGCGCCGCAAGAGCTTCCAGCGTTTCTCGCACGCCTGGCAGTAGTACAAAAAACTTCTCGCCGTTGCCGGTCACTCGTCTCGCTTCTTCCGTCAAACGCGAAACGAGCACCTCCGCTCGCGCCAGAATCTCCTCCTGGCTCACGCCCACATCGCGCAACGCTTCAAAGACGATCTGCAAGTCAGTCATGCCCGAAACGTGCATCTCAGCAAGCCGTCCAGCGGTGCCGAAGATCTCCTCGAGCACGGGAACCGTGTACAGTTTGTAGCCGCCCACTTGCGCGGAGTGAATCAACGTGCCGTCAATGTCCCAGAGTAGAATACGCATCATTCAATCACCGCCAGCACGTCGCCGGCGTTTACAGTATCGCCGGGTTTCACGTTAATCGACAGGACGACTCCAGCGCGTGGCGATTTCATTTCGTTTTGCATTTTCATCGCTTCCACCACTACAACGCCCTCTCCTTTTTCGACACTCGCGCCCGCTTCCACTTGCACGCGCACAACCTTGCCGGGCATCGGCGCAACGATCTTCTCGGCGCCGTGATGATGTCGATCCGAGTTCTGCCCACTGCGCAAACGTTTCGGATCGACGATCGTCACTTCGTGACTGCGCCCGTGAATAGTTACATCAAACGTATCCTTCGCACCTGCACGCTCGTTGACGCGACACTCGTGTACGTTGGCGCCTAGAAAGAAGAGATAACCGTCGGCTTGCAGGTCACGCACCTGAAGCGTGTAGACACGACCTCCGATCTCGGCGGAGATCTGTCCCGCTTCGAGTTTGAACAGTAGATCTTCCTCGCGATCCGCGATCAGCGCTTTGAGTTTCACAACTTCCTCCCAGCCATTTTCCAACGACTAACAGTGCTTGTGACAACTGCTCTCTGTTGATTCCGAAGCGCGTAACTGAGCGCAGCCGCGATCGCTGCGAGATCGGTTTCTATCTGGTCAGGCTCTTGCTTTTTCGCCGCATGACGCTCGTTGAAACGACTGATGAAACCCGTATCGAGCTGCCCCGACACAAACTCTTCATCCCTGGCAACTGCACGAAAGAACGGCAGCGTCGTTGTGATACCCAAAACTTCATACTCGTCCAGCGCGCGTCGCAACCGCTCGATCGCTTCCTGGCGCGTGCGACCCCAAACAGCGAGCTTCGCAATCATCGGATCGTAGTGAATCGAAACTTCGGAAAGCCGCGTGACGCCGCTGTCGATTCTGATTCCCGGTCCGGCCGGTTCGCGCAGATCAGTGATCGTACCCGGACTCGGAAAGAAGTTGTTCGCCGGATCTTCCGCATAGATGCGACACTCAATCGCGTGCCCCTGCCAATCAATGTCATCCTGCGTGAACGACAACGGCGCACCGTTCGCGACCAGGAATTGTTCGCGCACGAGATCGCGTCCCGTAACCAGTTCGGTCACTGGATGTTCGACCTGAAGACGAGTGTTCATCTCGAGAAAATAGAAATCGCGCGTCGCGTCAGCGAGCAGAAACTCGACGGTCCCGGCGCCGGTGTAATTAACCGCGCGCCCTATCTTCACGGCAGCTTCGCCCATTCGCTGCCGCAGCTCGGGATCGTTAATCGGTGACGGACATTCTTCGATCACTTTCTGGTGCCGGCGCTGAATGGAACACTCGCGTTCGCCGAGGTGGACGAGGTTGCCGTGCGTGTCGCCGAAGATCTGGATCTCTATGTGTCGCGGGCGTTCGACTGCTTTTTCGAGATAAAGCGAAGCATCGCCAAACGCTGCCGCAGCTTCGGTCTGGGCAGTTTCGAATGCAGAGCGGAGATCGGCGTTGTTGGTGACGAGCCGCATGCCTTTACCACCGCCGCCCGCAGCCGCTTTCAGCATCACCGGGTAGCCAAACTTCTCCGCGGTCGCGCTTGCTTCGGCAAACGATTGCAACGGCTCAACAGTGCCCGGAACGATCGGCACGCCCGCTTCAACCGCGGCCCGACGGGCACTCGTCTTCGAGCCCATGATCTCCATCGCTTCGGCAGTTGGACCAATAAACGTCAAACCGGCGCCGGCAACAGCGCGCGCAAAGTCAGCACTCTCGGCGAGAAAACCGTAACCCGGATGGATCGCTTCGGCATTCACTTGTTTCGCCGCCGCGATGATGGCGTCGATCTTCAAATAACTCTCGCTCGATGAAGCTGGTCCAACCCAAACTGCTTCATCCGCCATACGCACGTGCACACTCTCGACGTCAGCGTCGGAATAGATCGCAACGGCGCGAATGCCCAGCTCACGGCAGGTGCGAATGATGCGAACAGCGATTTCGCCTCGGTTGGCGATCAGGACTTTGCGAAACATATCTGGAGAATATCATTCTTCTTTGCGCCTTTGCGTAACCTTTGCGCCTTTGCGTGAAACGTCATTGTCGAGAAGTGGATTTCACGCAAAGCCGCAAAGGGTACACAGAGGCACAAAGAAAGCTGGAAGTCTTAAACGACAATAGAATTTGCGGGGCGCCTTGGATCATACCGCACAACAATCTGTTTGCCGGGGGCGTAGTCGTTGGAGCGCGCTTGTTGTTGAGCGCTGAGCGGCTGGGAGGATTCATATTGAACCCCGGCGAGCACGTAGGTGTAGGTCACCTCGGTGATGCGGCCTTCGTTATCTGAGACTGCATCGATGATTCTGCCGTCGCCCATGCGGCCCGTCTTTGAAAGACGCTCGATTCGTGAGGCTTCATCTTCGGGTTTTTTACGAAAGCGGTCGAGAAACGACATTGAAGTCGCTAGGGTTGCAGGGCTCCCGCCGACACTGAACGTCCGACTCCGCCTTTGGCGACTTCGGAAAGTCTCATGACCATCCCGTCGCGGACGATCCAGTCGTCGTCAGTTCCCGTAATCTTGTCTTCACCGGGAAGCAGCAGCCGGTAGTTTGTGAACGACAATCCACCAGACGGCGTGTCGTCAGTGGCGGACGAAAGGGAGGTTCTGCGGATAACGGCGCCGCGCAGCGAACGCGACTTTTCGACAGAGGCGTTAGCAGCGACGTCAGCACTGGGCAAGTATGCAGTCGGATCAAGATTTCTGACGGCGGCTGCAAGTGAGCCGTCCGGGTCGGGAAGGCGTTTCAACAGATCCTTCATTTCAGCCGGATAGGTTTTGTATTTGATCTTGTATGCGGTCAGGGCTTCTTCAATAACATAACCCTGCGCGCGAAGCGCGGCATCCTTCGAGAGTTGTCGCTGGTGCAAACGGGCCGGGACAGTAATGCCGATGAGCAACGCGATCAGCATGGCGACAGTTGCCGAGGCGAGCAAGCCGCGCTGTGCATACTTCACGCCGCAGAAACGTTCCGGCTGGTCCATGATCGAGCGATACAACTTTCCTCCGAACCAGAGCACGGCAAACAGGACCGGGATCGAGATCCACTTCAAGCGCCATGCGGCAGTCTCGCCGGCGGCGACCCAGGTCCAGAATCCGAATGATCCGGAGTAGAACTGCACGAAGGCGATGATGGTCTGAACCAGGAAAACCAGGGCCACGAGAGAGCCGCTGACGGCGAGCAGAAGCGCGCGGCCATAAGATGGAAGTTCGTAAGCTGGTCTGGGGAGTGGCTCACCAATGGCGCGGGCGCCACACTGTTTACACCCACTGGTCAAAGCGCCGTGGAACTTGAAGCCGCAGCACGGACAGATAGTCAAGCGGTTACCTCGAGTGATCAATAATCAAATGGTCCTATGGGACCTATTAAATCGGTACTTCAGCACGCTTTGGACGCTCTTTGCTTCCACTGGATTGAGCATACGAAGCTTCGGCGTCAACGTTCGCTGTTTTTTTATCGGCCTTCGTCAGTTCGCGCCACGTGTGATACATGCGGTGCGCGAAGGTCCAATAAGAGCCGACTGCCAGTACCCAAAGCACCGCCGGCATCCGATTGGCAAAGTAATTCGTCGAACCTGGATGAGTGCTAAGCGCCC
>JBKPJP010000304.1:0-14269 GCA_046730735.1 Acidobacteriota bacterium
GCAGACATTTCGGCAACATCAGCCGCAAAGAGCATTTGCAAGGCACATTCACGCGCCTTACGTCGCGAACCCATAAAGTATTACCAAAACCGTTCAGCCGCGTGCGGCCTCACTCAAAAGCTTCCTTGTAAAGATTTACCAGTTCCACCGCCGTCATGGCGGCTTCAAAACCCTTGTTCCCCAGTTTCACTCCCGCGCGATCGATTGCCTGATCGACCGTGTCGGCAGTGACGATACCGAATACTACCGGAATTCCGGTGGTCAAAGCAGCATGAGAAATTCCGCGCGCGACTTCAGCGGCGATGTAATCAAAATGCGGCGTTTGTCCACGAATGATCGTGCCGAGACAAATGATTGCATCAAACTTCCGCGACTGCGCGAGTCGTAACGCCAGCAGTGGAATCTCGAACGAACCCGGCACACGATAAAGATCAACCTGTGCGTCTCGTGCTCCCAATCGCTTGAGAGCGTCGAGTGCGCCTTCCACCAGGCGCGCCGAGATCAGTTCATTCCAGCGGCTCGCGACAATTGCGAAGCGAAAAGTCTCAGCGTTGAGATGACCTTCGTGAACAGTAGGCTGCAAGCGTCTGGACTCCGCAAGCTGAATAGTTACGACCTTTTGCAGTATAGGAGATGCTCGGAGACGCATCAAGTTGATGAATTCTGTCGCTGCTGACGAAGCTCCATTCCATGGAGACGCGCATTGATTTCACGAAAGTCGGCTTGAAGTTTTAAATAAAGGTCATAGAACGAAGCCTGGTGAAGCGACACTTCGCGTATTGCAGTTTTTATTTCACCCTTTGCCAAATGAAGATCCTGCTGAAGCCGCTCCAGAGTCAACAGTATGACGTCCAGTTTGTCATTTTCACCTTCGGACGTGTTTACGAGTCCTTGATCCATTAGTTACTCCCTTCTGGGAGTAATCTATCATCATGAGACGAATCAAGCGACGGCTATTTCTAATCAAAAGCGGCTATTTGTTGTCGAATCCGGCTAAATACGCCGAAGGCGTTGGCTAATTCCAGCCCAATGGTTGGAGCGCAGCGACAACCTTGGGAATCCAACCCAAAAACACAATCAACCCTGAAAGGGTTAGGCATGGCGGGAAGAACCCCTTCAGGGTTAATCGGGATTTGGGGGGCGCGGTCCCAGGTTTGTCGCTGCGCTCCAACCACTGGGCTGAAATTAGCGAACGCCTTCGGCGTTAAATGGGGCTAATAGCGATCGCCCGTTCGGCGTTTAAATCAAATTCATCGGTGTGGGGTTCTTGGGGTCTTTGGTGTAGTCGTAGAAGCCGCGGCCGGATTTGCGCCCATACAGACCTGCCAACACCATGCGCTTCAATAGCGGTGGGGGCGCGAAGCGTTTCTCGCGGAATTCGTTGAACATGATCTCGGCGATGTAATAGGTCGTATCCAAACCGACGAAATCGCCGAGCGTGAACGGACCCATCGGATAACCACAGCCCAGCTTCATCGCGTTATCAATGTCGACAATCGACCCGACACCCTCTTCCAAAGCACGAATCGAATCGAGCATGTACGGAACCAGCAGCCGGTTAACGATGAAACCCGTCTTGTCTCCGGCGCGCACCGGAACCTTGCCGAGCTTCCTGCTAAACTCCACGGCCTGCTCGTAAACATCTTCGTCAGTCAAAATCGTTTTCACCACTTCGACCAGCTTCATCAACGGCACAGGATTAAAAAAATGCATGCCGATGAAACGTCGTTGGCGCTCGGGCGACGTTGACGTCATCATCTCCGTGATCGACAGCGACGAGGTGTTCGAAGCAAACACAGTTTCCGGTTTGCACAGTTCGTCCAACTGGCGATAAGTGCTGCGCTTCTCGTCGAGATTCTCGATGATCGCTTCGATGATAATGTCGCAATCGGCGAGCGCGTTGAATGAGGTTGTGCCCGACAAACGACCGCGAATCTCCTTCTGCTGATCGGACGTTATCGTTCCCTTTTCGGCAAACTTCGCCAGCGATTTCTCGATACCACCAAACCCGCGCGCAATCAGATCGTCTGAAACTTCTTTCACGACCGTCTCGAAACCAGCGGTCGCTGCAACCTGTGCGATACCAGAACCCATTAATCCACACCCTAAAACTCCGACTTTCTTAATCTCCATAATCTCTCCTGAATTATTAATTAGCGTAAGTCTTTGACGCGCCTTTCAGCCACTCTTCATATTCTTTGCGCCATTGTCCGTATTCATCGACCAGCTTCTGATCCTTCGGCGCGTTCGCGAGGTTCGAAAGAATAACCAACAGACGAGTTCGCAACTCCCCGGCGCGGGCGTCCGGAACCGGCGCCTGCATCGCGCGCTGCGTCACCGCCGGCACGTCATTCAAATCGTTGTTATGGATCACTGCCGAAACTTTTTCCTGAACCTGATTCATCGCACTCACATAGTTCAGAAAGATCAACGTGTTTGCAGAGGGTACGTTGCGCGCAAGAGCCGGACGGTTGAAGTTTCGGGCGACTTTATAACCAGCCACAACGATTATGGCCAGTGAGATCACCTGCAACACGCGCCAGATTGTCGCAATACTCGCACGCGCGCCGGGTCTGCGATAATCAACAAAGACCGCGAGCGCCGCGCCTGTAAAAAGTCCAGCGAGGTGCGCCGAGTTACCGATAAAGCTGCGACCGATAAAACCGATAAACAGATTGATAAAGATGATCGGTAACAGCCCTGTGCCGAACACGCGCTTGAAACCTTCAGGAAGTTCGCGTCGAAACTTGATACCAAACACAAACAGCACGCCCACGAGGCCAAACAGCGCGCCGGATGCGCCTGCTGAAGGCACGTCGGTCGCGTGAAAAATAAAAGTTCCGAGCACTCCGCGCGCAAGACTAGGACGAATCGTCAAGTAACTGCCGACTACGCCGGCGATGCCTGTTACTACCCAGAACACGACAAACTTCGCCGACCCGTAAAGTTTCTCAACAAATGGTCCGAGTATCAGCAAGCTGAACATGTTCATGAACAGGTGAAGAATATCGATGTGCACGAACATCGGCGTGACGAAGCGCCACCACTGATGGTACGGAGCATTGATGAGGTAATTCAGCTTGGCCCCATACGCGATCAGCACCGCATCGGGAAAACCTCTTTGCAAAGCGGCAAACGACATCCCGCTTGATTCCCACATCAGGAGAAAGACGAAGATGTTTGCGATGAGCAGCGCTACTGTGAATTTGTAAGGACGATTGAGGACCGCGCGCGCGAATCTTACTGTTTCCTTGTCGGCTGGTGGAGATTGGATCGAATCTGCGGGTGATTTGCCTGCGGTAGGCGCTCCACAGACGGCGCATTGAGTTTGGCCTGCGCCGACTATTGCCCCGCAACTACGGCACATTGTCGGCCGGCCGGGATTAGTTTGGTTTAAATTGCGTTCGGACAATCAGCGAACACTAACTCTGGCTAATTCAAATTAACTCATCTTCTCCAACAGCGTCACAAGGTCGTCCGCATGTTCTTCCTCGACGGCGAGGATGCCTTCCATCATGCGTCTCGACGTCGGATCGTCGTTGCCGAAGTAGGTAATCATCTCGCGATAACTGTCGATCGCGATTCGTTCCGCCACGAGATCTTCTTTGATCATGTCCGTCAGCGTTTCGCCTTCGACGTATTCGGCGTGACTGCGCGTCAAAAGACCTTCGGGGTTGAGATTTGGCTCACCCTTTAGTTGCACTATGCGCTGCGAGAGTTGATCGGCATGTCCCTGCTCTTCGTTGGAGTGCTGTAGAAATTCGGCCGCCACACCTTCGGCGTTGATGCCCGCGGCCATGAAATAATGCCGTCTGTAACGCAGCACACAAACAATCTCTGTCGCCAGAGCTTCGTTCAAAAGCTTGATCACTGTCTCACGATCAGCGCTGTAGCCCTGGGTTACGGCGCCATTCTCAATATGTTGTCGTGCGCGTTCGCGCAAAGTCTTGATGTCAGTGAGAAATGGTTTATCAGCCACGGCCTCACTCCTTGCTTGCTGAATTTAGGGGTGGGAGGATATTAGCCTCTTCAATCGGTGGCCGCAACCTTACCCTGTAGTTTCAACTCTGTTGGTGCATTTGCGTCGTTCGTTACTTCAACCGGAATCTGCCAAACGAGCGTGCGAATGCGACACGTTCCGGTGTTGTCTTCACGACAATAAAACAGAGTGACTTGCGCGCGGAGATTTGTTGGACCAGCAGCAGTGGCGTTCAACGGGATACGCAGCGGCAACTTCAGATCTTTATCTGCACGTGATGCGACTTTCTCGTCGATCGCGATGCTCTTGCCGTCTGAAGAAACTTTGTAACGCTGCGGCGCCAGCGGATTGAGATGGTAGCCGGCAGGCAGTTCGACATCGATTTGCAGCGCGCCGTTCGCGCCCGCGCGAAGTCTTTGCGAAGGAACTTTGATCTCTTCAGCGTTTGGTCCGGAAGCAGTTTCGAGCGCCTGCATATTCTTCGCCGGAGGCGTGAGCCCGTTGATCTTCAATGTCGTGGCGCGTTTAGTCTTTAGATCGATCACGCGAATGGCGTGGTTGTTTGTGTCCGCGACGTAGAGATTTCCGTTTGCGAGGGCCAATCCGCCGGGTTCGTAAAACGAAGGCGATGGTCCATCCGCCTGACCTGGCTTTCCGGTCCCAAACAGCGACGTTACTTTTTCCTGCTTCGGATCGAGCTGTTTGATCTTGTGATTGTAGGTATCGGCGATCAGTACTTTGTCGCCGTAAATAAGCAATCCGAGCGGATGTTGCAGGCGCACGTCATCACCTGTGCCATCGACGTCGCCAAACTCAAACAGATCTCCGCCAACCAGTGTCTTTACTGAACGGCCGGCGATATCGATAGCGCGAATGATGTTCGACTCACTGTCGGCGACGTAAAGCGTTTTGCCGTCCGTTGCCATTCCCGAAGGTTGTGCGAAGCCGGCCTCGAGCAGTGGACCATCAAGACGCGCTTCACGACCCGAGCCCGCGAAAGTCGAAACTTCGTTCTTATCGAGATCCAGCATCCAGATCTGATGCGGACCGGCCATCGCGATGTAGAGAACGCGGCCGATCAGTTGCAGATCCCATGGGGAACTCAACGCGACCGATCGCGCTGGTCCGACTTTGAAATAGTCGTGCGTCTGCTGGCCGGTGCCGGCAATCGTATCGACGCTGCGCGTTTTAAGATCTACATGCCGGATGAGATGGTTTTCAGTGTCAGCGACGTAGAGATTATCGCCGCTGAGGGCGAGGCCTTGCGGACGATAAAAAGTCGCTTTGTCGAAGGCGCCATCCCCTGCACCGATCTCGCCGGTGCCGATTGTTTCTACGAGGGTGCCGTCGAGTTTAGTAACAACGATGCGGTTGTGATTGGAGTCGGCGATAAACAGGCGATCCCCCGTTGCGTCCGCGAGAATCTTGCCCGGAAAGGCGAGCGGCAGTTCGCCGACTTTTGCGCGTTCGAGCACGAGTTTGAGCGGTTCTTCATTCAACTCGCCTTTGGCGCGAAACTCGGCGACTGTTTTGGCAATCGCTTCATCGATGACGTCGTAATTACCTTCACCCGAGACGCCGCCGATGATGTACCCGGCGGGATCGATGAGCACCTGCGTGGGCCACGCGCGCACGCCGTAGCTTTGCCAAACGGCGTATTCCGAATCGTTGTAAACCGGATGCTCGATCTCATAGCGAAGAATGATGCGCCGGATGTTTTCAGTCTCTTTTTCGTTCTGAAACTTCGCGGAGTGGACGCCGATCACGACCAGTTGATTGGCATACTTTGCTTCGAGCTTCTTCAGATCCGGGATGATGTGGATGCAGTTGATGCAGCCGTAAGTCCAGAAGTCGAGCAGCACTACCTTGCCTTTCAAGGCAGCGAGCGACAGTGGTTTGTCAGTATTCAGCCAACCGCGACCACCGGTGATTTCCGGCGCGCGAACCTTCGGTCTTTCTTGTGCAGACATGGAGACACCCTGGACCATCAAGATTAGGACGAAAAACAGGAATACGGATTTCACGGATTTCATACGGATAATAGTTCATCGACGCGCTCGATTGCGCGTCTCAAATGCGGAATCGTGATCGATCCGCCGACGACGAGCGCCACGTTGAAAGCGTCGAGAAACTCTTCGCGGTTTATTCCAATCTCGGCGCATTGCTTGACGTGGTAGGTGATGCAGTCGTCGCAGCGAAGCACGGCTGACGCTACCAGGCCCATCAACTCTTTCGTTCGTTTGTCGAGCGCGCCGTCTTCGTAAGCCTGTGTATCAAGCGCGAAGAAACGTTTGATACCGAGGTGATTACTGCCGAGCAGTTTCTCGTTCATCGCCGCGCGATAGCGGTCAAACTCATCCATTGCGTGGGCCCTTTCATGCGAAATTGAACTCTCATTGTACGATCCATGTGCATCCGTGCAAATCGGCGGCTAATATTTTAACCTTTACGCCTTGAACAAACAGGCATTCACAACTCTTGAATACCAGCAACTGCTGGAACTGATTAAGCGCAACGCTCAGACCGAAGCCGGACAGCGTCGCGTCGAAACACTCGCGCCGTTTGCTGACGCGAGTAGCTTGCGACGAGCACTTTCGGTCGTCGCGGAATGCGTAACGCTGCGCAGTCGTGGAGTCAGATGGGTATTTAGCGGGTTAACAGATCCAGGCGAGGCGATTGCACGTTTGCGTGTCGAAGGCGCGAGTCTCGATCCGTTCGCGATCCTGCAAACTGCGCGTCTTTGCGATCAGGCGATGTCGGCGCGCGCCGCCATTCTCGCTGAACGTGAGAAAGCTCCGGTGCTTTGGCAACTGGTGGAAGACTTGCCGCGCGAACTCAACACGCTCGTCGCGCGCGTCACTAACAAAATTTTGCCAAGCGGAGAGCTCGACGATCGCGCGAGTCCGGAACTGGCAAGTATTCGTCATGAGATCACTGTGCTGCGTTCGCGCATCACCCGCTCGCTCGAGCGATTGATGCAACGCTCCGCCGAGGCGATTCAGGATGAACTCGTGACGATCCGCAACGATCGCTTTGTTATTCCTGTTAAAGCCGATCATCGCGGACGGGTTGCGGGCGTGGCCCATGGTTACTCATCTTCCGGCCAGACTGCTTTTGTCGAGCCGCTCGAGACGATCGATGCGAATAACGAATTGCAGAGTCTGCACGAGAGTGAAGCGCGGGAGATTGCGAAGATTCTTTACGGACTATCGGCGGAGTTACGCACGCAACTGCCGGCGATTGAGCTGGCAGCGGAAGCGGTTGCTGAGCTTGATTTCATAAACGCGCGCGCGGTTTTTCACCAGACGTTCAACTGCGTCATTCCTGAGATTCAGGTTGAGCAATATGGTAGCGGTGAGTTGGAACTGATCGAAGCGCGCCATCCATTGCTCGAGGAGAACCTGCGTGCAACGGGCGGTTCGGTTGTCCCGGCATCGTTTGCGCTCGATCAGGAGAAGAATGCGATGGTGATCTCCGGTGCGAACGCGGGTGGCAAGACAGTGGTTTTGAAAACCACCGGCTTGCTGGCTTTGATGGCGTTGTCAGCCATTTCCGTCCCGGCACGCTCGGCGCGCTTTCCGTTTTACAAGTCAGTGTTGGCGGACATCGGCGACCATCAATCATTGGCGGCGAATCTCTCGACGTTTACTTCACACGTCGCAAACATCGCACGCATGCTCGAACTCTGCGAAGCCCCGGCGCTGGTCCTGTTGGACGAAGTCGGAACCGGAACTGATCCGGAAGAAGGATCGGCGCTCGGCGTGGCTGTCGTCGATCACTTCCGCAGAACTTGCGGCGCACACGTGATCGGGACGACGCACTACAGCGGGCTCAAGATGTATGCGGCTAATGAAGAAGGCGTTGTTAATGCGAGTGTTGAGTTTGACGAAAAGACTTTACGACCAACATATCGTCTGCTGGTTGGTGTTGCCGGTGCTTCTTCAGGACTCGAGATTGCGCGCCGCTTCGGTGTGCCCCAGGAGATCGTCAACACGGCGATGAAGTCTGTTAACGAGTCGTCGTTGCAGGCGTCTGAGTATTTGCGACGCATCAAGCGTGAAGCAGAAGAGGCTGAAGCGTTGCGCCTCGCGTTGGAAGAAGAACGACAGGCGGTCGCAGAGAAATTTGCGTCGCTTGATAAGGAAGCCGCGAAGCACGAGCGTGAGCGGCAGGCGGCGTTCGATCAAACAGTGCAACGCACGATTGCAGATCTTGAGAAACGGTCGCAGGAGTTGGTTTCGAAGATCACGGATCGCACCGAGCGAGTCAGGGTCGAACGCGAAGCGCAACGACAAGTCGCCGAAATCAAACGCACTGCACAGCGCGCGGTTCGCGTCGTGCGTGAAGGACAGTCGGTCCAACCCGAGCGCGTTGAGCCGCCGGAGATCGCGACTGAAGAGGCGCCACGATACGTCGCTGCGCCGCAGCGCGAGATTGTTGTTGGAGATACAGTGAAGTTGCTTTCGTTTGGATCGGTGGGCATCGTGGATCAGATCAAGGACGGCGTGGCTGAAGTGCGTGTGAAGTCGCTCCGGCTGAAGGAAAAAATCGAAAATCTGGAACTTGTAGCAGCTCAGTCGAGTCAAAAGACACAAGCGGGCAAGTTGGAAAAACTGCGACGTTCCGCTGCGACGGAAGTTCAATTATCTGCGGCTGAACAGAAGGCGCAGTCAGAGCTGAACGTGATCGGCCAGACGACCGATGAAGCCGTTGACGCAGTCGACAAATTTCTCGACGAAGCATCGCTGGCGAGTTTGAGTAAAGTACGAATCGTTCACGGGCACGGCACCGGCGCCTTGCGCCGCGCCATCGCTGGTCTCCTGAACGGCCATCCTCACGTATCTCGTTTCCTCCCCGCCCCACCCGATCAGGGCGGTGCTGGTGCAACGCTGGTTGAGTTGAGACAATAGGCGGCGATGACTGACAACACATACAACCGATTACTCAAACGTGTAGTGTCTGATCCGAAAGTGCTCGGTGGAGAACCACGCATTCGTGGAACGCGAATTCACGTCGCGGTGGTTCTCGACTCATTAGCTGAAGGCGTCACGCCGGCTCAAATCGTAGATCATTTTCCTCCGCTCACGGAAGATGATGTCCGAGCAGCAGCGGCGTATGCGGCGGAGTTGGCGCGCAAAGTTTCAGCTACATGAATGATCAAACGATACGGCTCCAGTGGAGACGTAGACAATAACCATTACGCCGAAGGCGTTCGCTAATTTCAGCCCAGGGTTGGAGCGAAGCTTCAACCCTGGGTTACGAACAATATTTTTATTGAACCCTGAAAGGGTTCGGCGGTTGGCGAACCCTTTCAGGGTTGTGACGATTGTAAATTAGCGATCCCAGGGTTCTCGCTTCGCTCGAACCCTGGGCTGAAATTAGCGAACGCCTTCGGCGTAACGCATAGCTGGGCTGAATTGGCGAATGCCTTCAACGTAAAAACGGATGGTTAAGTAATAATAGCTTTTGCGTTAGACCCCATTTTAATGCGTTACCCCCAGACATTCATCGACGACCTCAAACGGCAGGCAGACATCGTCCGGGTGATACAGGACTATGTGCAGCTCAAGAAGAAGGGCGCCAACTGGATGGCGTGTTGTCCTTTTCACAAGGAGAAGACGCCGTCGTTCTCCGTCAGTCCTGCAAAGGAAATCTTCTACTGTTTCGGCTGTCACAAGGGTGGGTCGGTCTTCAACTTTGTGATGGAGATCGAGCGCGTCAATTTTCCCGAGGCGATCAAAATCGTTGCCGATAAGATCGGCATGCCGCTGCCGAAGACGGTGGACGACAGCCGTTTCGAAGCGCGTCGCCAGGAAGCGGACATTGTCATCCAGCTCAACTCATGGGCCATGGAGTGGTGGCAACTGCAACTCGAGTCGAGCAACGAAGGGCGCATCGCGCGCGATTATCTGAAACAACGAGAAATCTCAGAAGAAACGCAAAAAACCTTCCGGCTCGGTTACGCGCCCGATAGTTGGGACGCACTTTCAATTTATTTACGTAACAAAGGGGCCACCCAGGAACATATTGATCGGAGTGGTTTGGTTGTAAAAAAGGAGGACACCAATCGTTCTTATGATCGATTCCGCGGTCGCTTGATGGTCCCGGTGCTTGATGTTCAGGGACGAGCCATCGCGTTTGGCGGGCGCACGCTAACGAATGACGATGCGAAATACATCAACTCGCCGGAAACCGCAGCTTACGTAAAAGGACGAAATCTTTTTGGTCTAAATCTCACTCGTGATGAGATCAGACGACAGGGTTTCGCGATTTTGGTTGAAGGTTTTCTCGATCTGATCGTGCCTTACCAGTTTGGAGTGCGAAACGTTGTGGCGAGTTTGGGAACAGCGTTGACGCACGATCAAGTAAAGCTTCTAAGTAGGTTTGCGCGCAAAGTTGTAGTCAACTATGATGGCGACCGCCCCGGCGTGCAAGCAGCAAAGAAAGCGATTGAAATTCTCCTCGCTGAGGATCTTGAAGTAAAAGTTTTGGTGCTTCCGGACAATGCGGATCCTGACGAGTACATCCGGAAGTTTGGCGTAACTGGATATCAGCAACAACGGGCACAGGCACAACCACACATACAATTCGTGATCGACAGCGCTTTACGCGACCGTAATCTTCACCGGCCCGCGGACAAAGCTGAAGCCGTCGAAGAAGTTCTTCCCTACATACGGGCGGTTAAGAACGGAGTTCAGAAGCGCGAATTTTTTGACATGGCAATGGATGCGCTCGGGATCGATCGTGAGAACGTCAACACGTCGACCTGGCGGCGCGAGTTGTGGCAAACAGTGCGACACAATCGTCCGCTGCGTGCTGACAGTGTTCAGGTTTTGACAAGACGGACCGAAGCTACCGCGGCAGAGCAGCGTTTGCTTGGCCTGCTTTTTGCTGACGCAAATCTGCGCCGCGAAGTGTTGCCAATGCTGCGAGAAGAGGATTATGAAGATCTGGCAACCGCGCCGCTCTTCAAAGCCGTGCTCGAACTCGAGCGCGAAGGCGCGGACGTCGATTTCGAAACTCTGAACCGCAAGACCGAAGGTGATGAATTTGCTGCACGTATGATTCCGTTAGTGCTGATGAACTCCTCTTTGCACGGATCGAACGAGCATTACGTCGCTGAAGAATGTGTTTCCACTTTCAGACGGATGAAACTCGAACAACGCATTGAAGAACTGAAAAGAGAACTAGCCATCGCCGAGCGAGAACAGGACAACGAGCGAGTTTCAAAACTTTCCGCGGAACAGATTCAACTCTCCGCGCAACGCCAGGGAATGCTGCAACCCCAGGGCGAAGCGGCCTCGCGTATCAGGTAGTAACCCGGAGCTGTAAAAGTGAGTAGTAGTATGGAAGATAAAGATCGTGACGACGTGATGGAACGACTGCTCGAACTGGGCGGCGACAAGAAATACCTGACGTTCGACGATCTCAACCGCGAATTGCCTGACAATGTCGTTTCTCCCGACGACATTGAGGACGTACTGCAAAAGCTCGAAGGCTCGAACATTCCGGTTGCCGATTCCGACGAACGCCTGCTCGAGCAGGCGGCAGCTACAGTTGCGGACGAAGACGAAGAAGGTCTCGACGAAGACATCGAACTCGATCTCTCCGCCGGAGCGCTCGAAAAGACAAACGATCCGGTACGACTTTACCTGCGCGAAATGGGAGTTGTACCGCTGCTCACGCGCGAAGGCGAAGTCGCGATCGCGAAACGCATCGAACGTGGCCAGCTCAAGACGCAGAAAGCGCTCGCCCGTTCTCCAATCGCAGTTCGCGAAGTGTTGAAGATCGGAGAGGATCTTCAGAACGGCCGTATCAACATTCGCGACACCGTAACTTTTTCCGAGCAGGCTGAACTAACCGGCGACGAAGACAAGGCCGAGGAATACCGGTCCTGGACCATCGAAGGTATTCAAAACATCGACAAGGCCTGCAAAGGCGCCTTGAAAGAACTGGAAAAACTAAAGGCTGAACAGAAGCTTACCCACGGAAAAAAGAGCAGGAAGTTAACTCGTTTGCAGCGCAGAGTGGCGCGCTGCCGGCTGGAAATCGCGCAGGAGATTGGTCGCCTCAATCTCACCGAGCGTGCGCGACAGCGTTTGATCAACGCGATCCGCGCGGTGCAGAAGTCAGTACGCGAAGCGGAGCGCGAGATCGATAACGCCACAGAGAAGTTAAACAAAAAACGGCTCAAGGACGAGGAACAGAAAGATCTGCGACACCGCATTTTATTGGCGCGCAAGAAGCTGGCGCAGATCGAGATCGACAACTTTGTCAGCCCGGTCGAGATAAAGCGATCGCTACAGTCCATAGACAAAGGCGAGCAGCAAACCGGTCAGGCGAAACGCGAGCTGGTCGAGGCAAACCTGCGGCTGGTCGTGTCGATCGCGAAGAAGTATACGAACCGCGGGTTGCAGTTTCTCGATCTGATTCAGGAAGGCAACATCGGTTTGATGAAGGCGGTGGACAAGTTTGAGTGGCGCCGCGGTTACAAGTTTTCGACGTATGCAACGTGGTGGATTCGGCAGGCGATCACGCGAGCCATTGCCGACCAGGCGCGCACGATTCGTATTCCGGTACACATGATCGAAACGATCAATAAGTTGATTCGCACGTCTCGATCGCTCGTCCAGGAGTTGGGCCGTGAGCCGACGAGTGAGGAGATCGCGCGAAAGATGGATATACCGGTGTCGAAGGTTCGCAAGGTCTTGAAGATTGCGCAGGAACCGATTTCGCTGGAGACTCCGATTGGTGAAGAAGAGGATTCACATCTCGGCGATTTCATTGAAGACAAGTCGATCCTGAATCCGGCGGACGCAGTGGTTGCGTCGAACCTGCGCGAGATCACCGACGAGGTTTTAGCGACACTCACACCGCGCGAAGAGAAAGTGATCAAGATGCGATTTGGTCTTGGTACTACGGGATCGGAGCATACGCTCGAAGAAGTGGGCCAGCACTTTGCAGTCACGCGCGAACGCATTCGACAGATCGAAGCAAAGGCTCTGCGGAAGCTGCGCCACCCCTCACGCTCACGAAAACTGAAAGCTTTTCTCGACGGCGCCCCACGATAATTTTACTTGAAACTCAGAAATGCGGTGCTCTTTGCGGTGTAATCGAATTCGTAGTTGTAAGGATAGCCGGGAAAATCGATCACGCGAACGAATTGAACTCTCACTTCGATCCGATTATCACGTGCCACAGGTGTAATGATGGCATCCGCCGGGACGCCGTATTCGGGACCGTTTTTCAACAGTTGCTCGCCGGTCCATGATGGCCGGTAACCTTGCGCCGCCGCCACGTCGGCGTAGTGCTGCATGAGATCTTTATACGCATTCGCCTGGAACGCGACCGGCACGTACAGGTACCCCGCGTAAGCCGTTGTCCCCAGAAGCGCCATCACGATGACAAACTTGAGGCTCGCACTGCCTCGTTCACCTGATCTATGCATTCGCATTAGTGGAACTCCTTCAATCCAGTTCGCAGCGAAAGACGCAAGGATTTCGCACTGATAAGCCCGCCTTCGATGATTCGCGGCCGGCCTATCCCTTCGAGCAACACCCAGTTGATTTGACCACCAACACTCTTCTTGTCGTGCTTTAGAGCGGCGGTAATCTGGTTGAGATCGAGATTGTCCGCACGCGGCAGTGGTCCACAAAGACTGACCGCATCGCGCAGTAGTTTCAGTTCCCCGGCGTCGATCAGACCCAGGTTTCGCGAGAGTTCTCCGGCAACTAACATTCCATACCCGACGGCTTCGCCATGACGGAAGTAGCGATAGTTCGTGACCGTCTCGAGCGCGTGTGCGGTCGTGTGTCCGAAGTTGAGCACGCGCCGCGATTTCGTGTCAGATCGGTTGGTTGACTCGCGCTCATCGTTGGCGACGATTGAGGCCTTGAAGCCGCACTGCGCCGCGATCAAATCTTCGAATTCCGGCGAGTTCAACTCACGTTTGTTTTGCAGGCAGTTGATCATCATTTGGAAGAGCGACTCGTCGGCGACGAGGGATTGTTTGACCATTTCACAGAAACCGGAAGTCAACTCGCGTGGCGGTAACGTCGCGAGCGTTTCGGTATCGATGAAGACTGAAGCAGGCTGGTGAAACGCGCCGGCAAGGTTCTTTCCGGTGCGCAAGTTGATACCGGTTTTGCCGCCAACTGACGAATCTATTTGCGACAACAACGTGGTGGGCACCTGGATCAGCCGGAGCCCGCGCAGGTAAGTAGCCGCCGCAAAACCCGTGAGATCGCCGACTACGCCGCCGCCGAGTGCCATCACCAGATCGTCTCTTTC
>JBKPJP010000305.1:0-16746 GCA_046730735.1 Acidobacteriota bacterium
ACAGTGAGCTGCGCCCGTTGGTGAAGCAGATTGTGGCGGAACGGGATCGATTATTTGAAGAGTTGTCGCGGATCGATGGACTGACGCCGGTCCAGTCAGAGGCAAACTTCATCGTGGTGAAATCAGCCACGGATCCAAAGCGGATCTTCGCGAATTTATTACAACGCGATATTTTGGTCCGTGATGTAAGCGGGTATCCGATGTTGCGAGATTATTTCCGGTTCAGTGTTGGTACGCCGGAAGAGAATGAGAGGTTCTTCAATGCAATCCGTGAAATCTGTGGATAACAAAATGAGAACCGCAACCGTTGATCGCAAGACCAAAGAGACAGACGTGCGCGTCGAACTCAATCTCGACGGCAGCGGGCAATCAAGTGTTTTAATCGGGTTGCCGTTTCTCGAACACATGTTGGAACTGTTTGCCAAGCACGGCCTCTTCGATCTGCAAATTACTTGCAGGGGCGATTTGGAGATCGACGATCATCATTCGGTTGAAGACATCGCGATCACGTTGGGCCAGGCGCTGGTCCAGGCACTCGGAGACAAGGCGGGGATCAATCGTTATGGCGAAGCGCTCGTGCCGATGGATGAAGCGTTGTGTCGTTCGGTTATCGATCTGTCGGGGCGTTTTTATCTCGTTTACGAAGTGGCCGTGCGACGCCAGATGATCGGAAATTTTTCGGTCGAACTCGCAGAGCACTTCTGGCGCTCGTTTGCCGAGACGGCAAAGTTTAATCTTCATATCGATTGCCTGCGCGGGCGGAACAGTCATCACATTCTCGAGGGAACATTCAAAGCGACGGCGCGAGCGTTACGCGCCGCCGTGGAGCGCAACAGTCGCATCATCGGAGTTCCGAGCACGAAGGGTTCGTTATGAATCGTGTCGCGATTATCGATTACGGCGTCGGCAACCTGCGTTCGGTTGAAAAGGCTTTTGCGGCGACGGGTTGCGAAGCGAGCATCAGCAGCGATGAGAGTTTTCTGCGGAGCGCGGAGAAACTCGTGCTGCCGGGAGTCGGCGCGTTTGCTGCGTGCATGAAGGCACTCGAGGAGAGAGGTTTTGATCGACTCGTGCGCGAGCGGGCCGCCGCGGGAACGCCGTTGCTGGGTGTTTGTGTCGGGATGCAGATGTTGTTTGAAGAGTCGGAGGAGTTTGGATCGACGCGTGGGCTGGCGCTGTTACAGGGGCGCGTACGTAAGTTCGGAAGTGAACTTGTAGTGCCGCAGGTCGGTTGGAATCGCATTCACCAGCAGCGACCGCATGCGCTGTTTGAGGGGATCGCGAATGGGTCGTTCTGTTACTTCGTGCATTCGTTCTATTGCGAGCCGGAGAATGAAGCGGTTGTTGCAGGTAAGACGGAGTATGGGCGGCGGTATGCGTCCGTTGTGGCGCAGGCAAATGTGTGTGGGGTGCAATTTCATCCGGAGAAGAGTCAGGATGTTGGCTTGCGCATGCTGAGAAACTTCGCCACAGATGAACACGGATAACGCGGATCTGATCCGCGTTATCCGTGTCATCCGTGGCCAAAAGATGTTAGCTAAACGAATCATCCCGTGTCTCGACGTTGACAATGGCCGCGTGGTCAAGGGGATTCGCTTTGTCTCGCTCACCGACGCGGGAGATCCGGTGGCGCAGGCGAAGCGCTACGATCTCGAGGGCGCTGATGAGTTAACTTTTCTCGACATCACCGCCTCTTCTGATCGCCGCGAGATCGTTGCGGAACTGGTGCGTCGTGTCGCCGATGAGGTATTCATTCCCTTCACGGTTGGCGGCGGCTTGCGCTCGGTTGAAGACATTCGCGCGGTGCTGCGTTCCGGCGCTGACAAGATCTCATTGAATACCGCGGCGGTTGAAGATCCGGAGCTGATCAAAGCCTGCGCGGAAACGTTTGGCAGCCAGTGTGTGGTAGTTGCAATCGACGCGCGTCGTCGCGAACAAGGTGGCTGGGAAGTTTTCACTCATGGCGGTCGTCGCGCAGTTGGCGAGGATGCAATTGAATGGGCGGCGCGTGCGGAGAGTCTCGGGGCGGGTGAGATCTTGTTGACGAGTATGGATTGCGACGGCACACGCAATGGTTACGACATAGAACTGACGCGCGCGGTTTCGAGTGCGGTGCGCATTCCCGTGATTGCTTCGGGCGGGGCGGGTCGAGTTGAACATTTTTACGACGCGCTCACCGACGGCGGCGCGAGCGCCGTGCTCGCTGCGTCGCTTTTTCACTTTGGCGAGTTGTCGATTAGTGACGTGAAGACTTATTTACGCAGCCGCGGTGTAGAGGTCAGATGAATATCGACGACTTGAAATTCGACGAGCGTGGTTTGATACCCGCGATTGTTCAGGATGCGCAAACGCGCGAGGTGTTGACGCTTGCCTACATGAATGAGGAGAGTCTCGCGCGAACGATCGAATCGGGTCAGACGTGGTTCTGGTCGCGCTCGCGCAACGAGCTGTGGCATAAGGGTGAGACTTCCGGTAACACGCAGAGCGTCGTCGCTTTGCACAGCGACTGTGATAAAGACGCGATCGTGGTCCTCGTCAAACCGGCAGGGCCGGCGTGTCACACCGGCGCGAGATCGTGTTTTGATGTAACGCTCGCAGATGAAGATCTCGGGTCCTTACTAAACAGTCTTTACCAGTTGATTGAAAGTCGTGAACGCGAGCGGCCGGAAAGCTCGTACACAACCTATCTTTTCAAAAGCGGTCTCGACAAGATCCTCAAAAAGGTTGGCGAAGAATCGGCTGAGACGATCATCGCCGCAAAGAATGAAGATGGGGCGCGGTTGACTGCCGAGGTTGCTGATCTCGTCTATCATTTGCTGGTGTTGCTGGTGGCGCGTGGCGTCAGTCTTGATGAGCTTCGTGATGAGTTAGCGACCCGAAGAGGGGCAAGTGAAGCCAGGTAAGAACGAACTACAGGAACTGATGGACTTCGCCGTGATGTTGGCGCGCGGCGCGGGCGACATCACGCTCAAATACTTTCGCAAGCAGCCGGAGACGAGCACGAAGTCTGATGGCACTTACGTGACGGTCGCGGATCGTGAAGCGGAAAGTTATCTGCGTCGTCAAATCGCCGAAAAGTTTCCCGATGACGGGATTCTCGGGGAAGAAGAAGGGGAACTTGAAGGACGGTCGGGCAGGCGCTGGATCCTCGATCCCATCGACGGCACGTTTGCGTTTGTGCATGGAGTTCCGTTTTACGGCGTGTTGATTGCGCTCGAGATCGATAATGAGATGAGCGTTGGCGTTGTCAACGTTCCGGCGTTGGGTGAGATTGTTTCGGCCGCGAATGGTTGCGGATGTTTTCTGAATGGCAAGGCGACTCGCGTTTCGACGACCGCCAAACTCGACGAGGCGTTGTTGTTGTGTACAGATTTCAGTGCCACGGATAAACACGGATTTGGGACGGATCTTGAGCGCCTGCAACGCAGCGTCAGGAATAGTCGCACCTGGGGTGATTGTTATGGTTACGTGCTCGTTGCGACTGGCCGCGCGGATGTGATGCTCGATCCGGTGATGAACCTGTGGGACTGCGCGCCGCTCTTGCCGATCATGGAAGAAGCCGGCGGCACGTTCACTGACTGGCACGGTGCCAGAACTGTTGATGGCGGCAACTCGATCGCGACCAACGGATTATTGTTTGAAGAAGTAATGACGGTGGTCAGATTATGATCGTGATTCCAGCCATCGATCTCAGAGACGGTCGTTGCGTAAGATTGACGCAAGGTCGAAAGTCCGATGTGACTGTTTACAACGAGCATCCGATCGCGGTCGCAAAGGAATTTGCGGCTGCGGGCGCTGAGATTATTCACGTTGTCGATCTTGACGGAGCGTTCAGCGGAAGCGGTTCACCCAATCGCGAGGTGGCGAAGCAAATCGTCTCGGAAGTTGATGTGCGGGTAGAATTTGGTGGCGGCATTCGCTCGCTTGAAGATGTGAAAGAACTACTCGACGCCGGCGTGAACCGTGTGGTGCTGGGAACCGTCGCGGTGGAGTCGCCCGAGTTGTTGAAAGATCTCGCTGCCCGTTTCGGGACGCGCATCTGTGTTGGCATCGATGCGCGTGACGGGCAAGTGATGACGCGCGGGTGGGAAACAACTACGCCCCTGATGGCTGTTGATCTGGCGCGAACAGTTGCAGAATGTGGGGTGCTTAGAATCATCTACACCGACATTGCGCGTGACGGCATGCTGGTTGGTCCAAACATCGAGCAGACCGTCGCGGTTGTTCGCGCTGCGAATGTTCCGGTAACTGCGTCAGGCGGTGTTTCCAGTCTCGACGATCTCAAACGACTGCGCGACACGAACGAGCCGCTGTTGGATAGCGTAATTGTCGGCAAGGCGTTATACGAAGGAAAGTTCAAACTCGAAGACGCGATCCGCGTGTTAACACTATGAGTCAAAATATTTTTGCTGATGGAGTTCTAAAAGGGCGAGTGGCTTTTGTTACCGGCGGTGGCACGGGCATCACCGGCGGAGTTGCGCGTGCGTTCGCCGAAGCGGGTGCGAGTGTCGCGCTCGTGAGCCGCAAGATGGACCACCTGCAACCCGCGGCCGATGCCATCAATAACAACGGTGGCAAGGCGATCCCGATTGCCGCCGACGTTCGCCAACCGGACGCAGTCGAACATGCTGTTGCACAAACGATCGAACAGCTTGGCAAGATTGACATCGTTGTGAATGGCGCCGCGGGTAACTTTCTCTGCGCGGCGGAAGAACTATCGCCGAATGGTTTTGGCACCGTAGTCGATATCGATCTCAAAGGGACGTTCAACGTGTGTCGCGCGGCTTTTACGCAACTGAAAGAGCATCGTGGCCAGATTCTGAATATCAGCGCCACGCTGCACTACATCGGCACGCCGTTGCAGCTTCACGTGTCCGCGGCGAAAGCCGGCATTGATGCGTTGACACGCAATCTCGCGGTGGAGTGGGGACGTTATGGTATTCGCGTCAACGGTATCGCGCCTGGTCCAATCGAAGACACGGAAGGCATGCAGCGTCTGGTGCCGGAACCCGTCAAACAGCGACTGAAAAAGACTATTCCGCTCGGACGGTTCGGGCGCATTGTCGATATCGAGAAGGCCGCGGTTTTCATCTGCTCCGACGCCGCGAGTTATATCAACGGAACGATTTTGGTAGTCGATGGCGGTCAGTGGTTGGCCAGCAATCGCATGGTAGGCGGATAAGGCGCTATGTTGGATCTTCAACCTCCATCATTTGAGGCGTTTGAGCGCGAGGCGCGCCAGGGCAATGTTGTGCCGGTGGTGCGCTCGGTGCTCGCCGATCTGCACACACCGGTCGGCGCCTTCATGCGTATTGCCGGCAATTCGCCGTACGCGTTTCTGTTGGAGTCGGTCGAAGGTGGTGAACGAATCGCGCGCTACTCGTTTTTGGGCACGGACCCCGAGATGATCGTGCGCGGTATAGGCATGCAGACGTATGTCGAGCGCAATGGCAAGACTGAGTCGTATCCCGGCGCCGCGACCGAGTGGGTCAGAGATTACTTTCGCGATCGCAAGCTCGCACGCCGCTCCGGACTGGTTCCGTTCGCCGGCGGTGCCGTTGGTTACATCGCCTACGACGCGGCGCAGTGGTTTGAACCGGCGCTGCGCGACGACAACACACAGCCCCTCGATGGGCCAATCGATGCTGTTTGGATGTTCTATCGAACCGTGCTCGCTTTCGATCGCGTGAAGCAGCGTCTCGAGATCGCTTCGATTGTGTTCACCGAAGAAGCAGGCGGTAGTCATGATCGGTTGCGTGAACTCTACGACGAGGCCGTTGCGCGCACTAAAGAAGTTGAGAAGACGATCTTTGAAACCACTTCAACGCCGGCGGGGAAACAGCGCGAGGAACCGGCGGTTAACATGTCGCTGCAATCAAACTGGACGCGCCGCGCCTTCGAAGATGCAGTGCGACAGATAAAAGAACACATCGCCGCGGGCGACTGTTACCAGGTCGTACTTTCACAACGCTTTTCAGCGAGGTTCAGTGGTGATCCGCTGCAAATCTATCGCGCCCTGCGTGCGATTAATCCGTCGCCATACATGTTCTTTCTGAGACTTGGCGACGAGACGGTGGTGGGCGCTTCACCCGAGATGCTGGTGCGTTGTCATGGACAACGACTCGACTATCGCCCTATCGCGGGTACCAGAAAACGCGGCGCCACTGAAACCGAAGATTGGATGTTGGGCGAGGATTTGAAGTCGGATGAAAAAGAGGTTGCCGAGCACATGATGCTCGTCGATCTCGGGCGCAACGATCTCGGTCGTGTTTCTGATTACGGATCAGTCAAGGTCGACGAGCTGATGCGCGTTGAGCGTTATTCGCACGTGCAGCATCTCGAGACGAGTTTGAGATCGCGTTTGCGCGACGGTTTGGATCGCTTTGATGCGTTGGCGTCCTGCTTTCCGGCCGGCACGGTGACGGGAGCACCGAAGATTCGCGCGATGGAGATCATTCGCGGGCTCGAGCCGGACCGGCGCGGTATTTATGCGGGGTCGGTGTTGTACATGGATTATGCGGACAATCTGGATTCGTGTATCGCGATCAGGACGATCCTCCTGCGCGATGGAGAAGCGATGGTCCAGGCGGGCGCCGGTATCGTGGCTGACTCTATCCCGGAACATGAGTATGCGGAAACTGTGAACAAAGCACGCGCGATGTTTCGCGCAATCGAGATGGCGCAGCGAGGCCTTTGAATGAGCAAGATGGGTTTAATAGTGGCGCTGATGTTGCTGACGACGATTGCGCGGGCGCAGTCGGGTGCGCCAGTCGAGGGGCCGAAGAAGGCAAACGCACGGGCGGCGACCGAAGTGCAGGCAACGGAGCCGTTTGATGGCGCGTCAGTTGAGAAGATGGGCGCGCAGTGCGTTACGCTCGACACGGAACTGGGCGCAATCGAGATCGCGATGATGCCGGAAAATGCGCCCGAATCGGTGCGCAACTTTCTAAATCTTTCCGCCACCGGCGCGCTCGATACGACGACGTTCAGCCGTATCGTGAAAGACTTTGTGATTCAGGGAGGTAATCTTCAGACGAGCGAGAAGTGGGGGCCGGAGCTTGCGAAGCGAATGTCGCGGCGTTTGCCGGACGAGCCCGGTCTGGTGAAGCACGTGCGTGGCATTGTTTCGATGGCGCGCACCGACGAACCAAATAGTGCCACAACACATTTCTTCATTCTTGTTGGTTCAGGAGCACACCTCGATAGTAAGTTTGCAGCATTTGGAACGGTGACGAAGGGAATGGAAGTGGTGGACGCGATCAACCAGGCGCCCACCGAAGGTGACAAACCGGAGAAGCCCGTGAAAATTAATCGGGCGATTGTAGCGCCATGCAAAAAGTAATTTTGTGTTTAGCGATTGTGAGTAGTCTGCTCGTTGCGAGTGGTTGTGCGAAATCTGATTCCACCGGGAAGACGTCTGAGTCATTGCAGCGCATACTCAAGCTGCGCGGCTATGACTTCAACGAGAAAGGCTTCTTCGCTGCGGCGCAGGCGCGTGATCTACAGGCAATCAACGCGTTCATTGACGCGGGGATAAATGCCAATGCACAGGACAGCGATGGTCGAACTGCGTTGATCTCCGCTGCCGCGCGTGGCGAGCTCGACGTCGTCAATACACTCCTGTCACGCGGCGTTGATATCAACGTCAAAGATAAGAATGGTTACACCGCCCTCAGCCATGCGATTGACGCAATGCACGACGAAGTTGAGGAAGCGTTGTTGAACCGGCCCGAGCTCGATCCGAATTGTCGCGGCAAGAATAACCGACCCGCGCTGATGGCTTACGTTTGGCGTGATAACAAAGAGCGCGTTGAGAAGCTGCTCGCGCGCGGCGCCGATGTGACCATACAGGACAATGATGGCGACACGGCTTTGCACGGCGCGGCACAGACCGGCAACGTCGAAATCATGCGCGTGCTGCTGGACAAAGGCGCAAACGTGAACGCCAAAAACAAAGTGGGTGGCACGCCCTTGATGTGGACCGCAGTCTACGGGAACGACGAGGCCGCGCGACTGTTGCTGAGTCGCGGCGCTGACGCATCACTCAAAGACAACGACGGCGTCACGGCGGTCCAATGGGCCGTGCGCAATAAACGAGACAACGTTGTGCCGATATTGCGCGGCAAGAGCTGAGCCAAGATGTTACTGGTTATCGACAACTACGATTCGTTCACTTACAACCTCGTTCAATACCTGGGCGAGCTTGGCGCCACCGTTGAAGTGCGCCGGAACAATCAAGTGACGGTCGATGAGATCGAGCAGAGCCTGCGACCGGAGCGGATTGTCATTTCACCAGGACCGGGAACTCCTGACGACGCAGGCGTATCTCTCAGCCTGATCGAACGATTGTCGGGGAAGATTCCGCTGCTGGGAGTTTGCCTCGGCCATCAGGCGATTGGTCAGGCGTTTGGCGGCAAAGTGATTCGCGCGCCGGAACTGATGCACGGCAAAGCATCGGAAGTTCGTCATGATGGCAAGACGATCTTTGCCGGCGTCAACGACCATTTCCAGGCCGGTCGATATCACTCGTTGATTGTCGAGAAAGAGTCGCTGCCGGATTGTCTCGAGATCTCAGCTCACACGGCGGACGACATCATCATGGGTTTGCGTCATCGTGAATTAAAAGTGGAAGGTGTTCAGTTCCATCCCGAATCGATCCTGACTCCCGAAGGCAAGCAACTGCTGGCGAACTTCCTGAAACTCTAATGGCCCATCAACTAAGTGACTTTCTGGCGCGGCTGGTTCGTCGTGAAAACCTGAGTCGTGAAGAAGCTTTTGAGTTGTTGGAGGCTTTGCTTGATCCGGAAGCGACTGATGCGCAGATCTCGGGAGCGCTCGTGGCGCTGGCTGCGAAGGGCGAAACGGTCGAAGAGTTGACGGGAATGGTTGAAGGGCTGCGCTCGCGTGCGATTCGCGTCATCTCGAAGCACAACTGTTTTGTTGATACTGCGGGGACGGGATCGAGTCGAGCGAAGACGTTCAATATCTCGACCGCGGCGGCGTTTGTGATTGCGGGCGCGGGTTTGCCGGTCGCGAAGCACGGCAATCGCGCGGCGAGTAGCAAGTCGGGAAGTGCGGATTTACTGACAGCGCTCGGGGTGAATGTTTCCGCGATACCGCTGGTTTCCGAGAACGCACTAAACGAGATCGGCATCTGTTTCATGTTTGCGCCTCTCTTTCACGGTGCGACGGCGCGAGTGGCAGGCATTCGTCGACAACTGGGTATTCACACGACGTTCAATCTGCTTGGGCCGTTGAGTAATCCGGCAGGCGCGCCGCGGCAGATCATCGGTGTTTGGCGTAAGGATCTGGCGGACAAACTGGCTGAGGCACTGGCGGCGCTTGGTACGGAACGGGCGTGGGTGGTCCATGGCGAAGACGGGTTGGATGAGATCACTCTCGCGGGCAAGACGCATGTTGCCGAAGCAGTTGAGGGGGAGGTGCGGAGTTTTGAAATTGCGCCGGAGGATTTTGGGTTTGAGGTTCGATCGCTGGACCACTTGCGTGGCGGCGACACGGATGCGAATGCCGCGATTGTCGGTGCAGTGCTCGATGGATCCCGGAAAGACGAGGCGCGAGCGTTAGTAGTGATGAATGCGGCTGCGGCGCTGTGCTTAGGTGGAAGGGCTGCGAATCTCCGTGAGGGCGCGAAGCTCGCGGCAGACGCGATTGATAGCGGAGCGGCGAGACGCAAGTTGGAGCTGTTGATTGAGGCGACGATTTAGTTTCACGCAAAGGCGCAAAGGAAGACGCAAAGACCGCTAAGAAAACCTTTGCGCCTTTGCGTCTTCCTTTGCGCCTTTGCGTGAAATATTTCAGCGATGAGCATACTCTCTGAAATTATTGCGAAGAAACGTGAGCGCGTTATAGCGGCTCAGGAGGTACTTCCGTTTGATGAGATGCGTCGCAAAGCACAGGAGGCTCGGCGCGATGCAAAGCCGCATGCGTTAAGAGACGCACTACGTGCTGAAGGGATCAACATAATTGCGGAATTCAAACGTCGCTCCCCATCAAAGGGAACAATCCGCGCCGAAGCCGATCTCACTCAAATCGTGCAAAGCTACGAAGCCGGTGGCGCCGTCGCGATCTCTGTCTTGACCGAAGAAGACTATTTCGACGGCTCGCTCGACGATCTACGCGCAGTAAAATCTGCGGTCAAGCTGCCGGTGCTGCGGAAGGATTTCGTCTTTGACGAATATCAAGTCTACGAATCAGCCGCGGCCGGTGCGGACGCGATCCTCCTGATTGTCGCAGCCCTGGATGATGAGACGTTATTACGTCTTAGACAACTCGCTGAAGACGAACTCGGAATGGACGCCCTCGTAGAAGTTCACACCAGCGACGAAATGCAACGAGCAACTGCGGCAGGCGCAACGTTGATCGGCGTCAATAATCGGAATCTACGCACGTTCGAAGTCTTCATCGACATCTCAGTCTCCCTCGCGTATGACGCCCCGCGTGACGTTATGTTGATCAGTGAAAGTGGTTTGCGTAATGCAAAGGATCTTCGTTTCTTGTGGGACGTTGGCTTCAGCGGGTTTCTAATTGGCGAAACCCTGATGCGTGCGGATGACCCCGCAGAGATGTTGCGCAACCTCCGAGCTAACCCATGACCTTGATCAAGATCTGCGGTATCACCAATCTCAACGACGCACACGCCGCTGTCGAGGCCGGCGCGGATATCCTCGGCTTCAACTTCTACAAACCAAGCCCACGCTACATCGCGCCCGAAAACGCACGCGAAATAATCAACACTCTTCCGGACTCGATTCTTACTGTCGGCGTCTTCGTCAACGAAGGTTCACCGGACGCTGTACGAAGTATCGCAGATCAGTCCGGCGTCAAAGCAGTACAACTGCACGGCGACGAATCACCCGATTACTGTCGCGCTCTTAACTCTGTGATAAAAACATTCTCAGTCTCCGGCAGCTTCGACATCAAACAACTCGAGTCTTACGAAGTCGACGCCATCATGCTCGACACGAAAGACAATCGCCTGCGCGGCGGCACCGGGCGCGTGTTTGACTGGTCCATCGCCCAACAAGTCAGCCGGCTTATCCCGAAACTTTATCTTGCCGGCGGGTTATCAACGGAGAACATTGCCGAAGCAATCGAGATGGTCCAACCGTACGCGGTGGACGCCTGTAGTTCGCTCGAAGACAAACCCGGAATTAAAAACCACGAACGCATGCGCGTTTTCGTCAGTAAAGTGAGGAGTGTTAAACCTTGACGTTTCCCTACAGTCGCGGGGTATTCTAGGCCTTGTCCCAAAACCTTAAAGTCTCAGAATGTCTTCCCCGAACAGGTTTATTTGATTTATCGACCTCTACAGGTCTGATTATGAGTTCCCGAGCTGAAAAAGAACCGATTACCCGACCTTCCGAGCGCGCGCGTGGCCGCGTCCTGGTGATTGCAGACGACAAGCATCCGCAATTTACCGAGGCTGTCACTGCCAAAGGCATCGACGTGTTTGGCGTTTCGAATGGCGCTGCCGCCATGGTTTCGTTGACGCGTACGCGACCGCATCTGGTTATTGCCGATATCTCCACTCGCGGTTTGCGAGTCAGGGAGCTGGCGAAGATGCTTGCCCAGTCTGACGATGGCATACCGCTGATCCTGACCGGGTCCGAACTGTCCACCGTTTCGTTGCGATATGCGGCGATACTTCAGGGCGCGTTCGACTTCTTTTCGTTGCCTGACGAACTCAACCTTCTAATTGAACGCACGCAGCAGCTTGTGCTGCTGCGACAGAAGATGGATCGCTTGCGCGCGGACGCGGACCTTGATTCGCTGACCGGACTCGCGAATCGTCGTCGCTTTCGTGTGGCCCTTGCTCGTGAGCTTGAACGCTGGCGTCGTTATAAATCGCCGTGTGCTTTGTTAATGCTCGACATCGATCATCTCAAGGCTGTTAACGATAAGTTTGGGCATCCGGTGGGGGACATGGTAATCCGCCAGATCGCTCAGACGTTGCGGGAAGTCTCGCGCGATAATGACACGGCGGCGCGACTCGGCGGTGAAGAGTTTGCGCTGTTGCTTGCGGGCGTCGATTTGCCGCGAGCAATCGCGGCTGCTGAACGACTGCGCACAGCGCTTGGCAGCAAACGTGTCGAAGGTGTTGGCAGTGTTACGGTGAGTATCGGCGTGGCAGGCTGTCCTGAGAACGCGACGTCCGAAAGGATGCTGTATTCCGCGAGTGACGGTGCGCTGTATGTTTCGAAGAATGCAGGGCGCGATCGAGTTTCAGTGGCGCCACCGTTACAGGAAAAATTGCCGGGCGTTTAAATTATGTCTTCGTCAGCTACACAACCAGATTCACTTGGTCATTGGGGACAGTACGGCGGCCGCTTCGTGCCGGAAACTCTGATGGCTCCGCTCGAGGAGTTGACTACGGCTTATCTCGCCAGCCGCGACGATCAATCGTTTCAATCGGAACTCCTGGACCTTTTGCAGAACTACGCCGGCAGGCCAACGCCGCTCTTTCACGCTGCTCGTTTGTCTGAACACTGCGGCGGCGCAACCGTCTATCTCAAACGCGAGGATCTGCTTCACACCGGCGCGCATAAAATCAACAACACGATCGGCCAGGTACTGCTCGCGCGTCGCATGAACAAGCAACGCATCGTCGCCGAAACCGGAGCCGGCCAACACGGTGTTGCGACCGCAACCGTCTGCGCACTCTTCGGACTCAACTGCGTGGTCTACATGGGCGCGGAAGACATGCGACGCCAGGCGTTGAATGTCTTTCGTATGCAACTGCTGGGCGCGGAAGTACGCGAAGTAAACGCCGGCTCGCGCACGTTGAAGGATGCGATCAACGAAGCGTTGCGCGATTGGGTCACGAACGTTGACGATACTTACTATTTGCTCGGCAGTGCGCTTGGTCCACATCCGTACCCGCTGATGGTGCGCGACTATCAAAGCGTGATCGGGCGCGAGGCACGAGCGCAGATTCTCGAACGAGAAGGCCGTTTGCCGGATCTGCTCATCGCGTGCGTTGGCGGCGGTTCGAATTCGATCGGGTTGTTTCATCCGTTCCTCGGCGACGGTACAGTCAAGATGATCGGCGTCGAAGCGGGTGGTGCGGGAAACGAGTTGGGCCAACACGCGGCCCGCTTCAACACGACTGGCGGCGGACGTCCGGGCGTGTTGCAGGGGACGATGAGCTACGTCTTGCAGGACAACAACGGTCAGGTTGCCGCGACTCACTCGGTTTCAGCCGGTCTCGATTATCCGTCGATTGGTCCTGAGCATGCGTTTCTGCACGATGCCGGTCGAGTCGAGTATGTTTCAGTTTCCGACAGCGAAGCGCTCGAAGCGTTTCAACTGTTGTGTCGTCTCGAAGGGATCATTCCCGCGCTCGAGTCGGCCCACGCGGTGGCGTACGCGATGAAAGCGGCGCGCGAGTTGAGTCGAGACCAGATCGTGATCGTGAATCTTTCCGGACGCGGGGATAAAGACGTAAATTCCGTGCGCGAAGTGTTGGAGTCGTAACAGCGTGGGACGCATCGCAGACGCCTTCACAACTCTGAAGCGAGATGGAAAGAAGGGATTCGTCCCGTACATCACCGCAGGCGATCCTGACCTCGCCACCACCGAACAACTCCTCGTTACACTCGCGCCACATGCGACCTTGATTGAGCTTGGCGTACCGTTCAGCGATCCGATGGCGGATGGACCAGTCATCCAGCGTGCGTCAGAAAGAGCTCTTAAAAACAACTTCGGTCTGCAGGACATTCTGGACACGGCGGCTCGCGCCCGAAAGCAGATCGAGACGCCGATCATTCTCTTCAGTTACTACAATCCGTTACTTCAGTTTGGTTTGAAACGTCTCGCCGGAGCAGTAAAAGAGGCCGGTGTCGACGGCGTGCTCGTTACTGATCTGACGCCGGAAGAGTCAGGTGAGTTTGAAGCAGAACTGCGCGCGCACGGTTTGGATATGATTTTTCTGATCGCGCCGACGTCTACTGACGAGCGGCTTCGATTGGTTGCGGAGCATGCGAGTGGATTCATCTACGCTGTTTCGCGAGCGGGCGTCACGGGAACGCGCGAGACAGTTAGCGCCGAAGCCGAGAAGCTCGTGAATCGCATGCGACAGTTTTCATCGCTGCCGATCGCGGTTGGATTTGGTATCTCGAACGCGGCGCAGGTGGCGGATGTGCATCGCTATACTGATGCGGTAGTGGTGGGTTCCGCGATTGTCGCGGAGATGGAACGTTTGGAGGGTTCACCTGAGCTCACAGAGCAAATCGGAAATTTTTTGACCGGCTTGACAGGGAAATAGGTTCGATATGTCCTGTTTCATGTTAAAGTGCATTCGAACTTGCGAAAACAACCTCACGAGGGTCGAAACAAAACCTCACCCTCTGGCGAAAATTTTACTGTTGCACAGATGAAACACTGTGTTATTATCTGCTCAGCTTTGAGAAGAGGAGCGGAAGAAAGAGATGTATGCCATGGCAGATGACCGAGCAACTGCAGACCGCGGCCGGGCTGTTGAAGCCGCTTTAGCTAACATTGAAAAGAAGTTTGGCAAGGGGTCGATTATGCGACTGGGCGAGCGTGAAGTTTCAGATATCCCCGCAATTTCCACCACTTCGCTCAGTTTGGACGCTGCTATTGGCGTGGGCGGTGTGCCGCGTGGACGCATCGTCGAAATCTACGGGCCTGAGAGTTCCGGGAAGACTACCCTCGCCCTTCACATCGTGGCGGAGGCGCAGAAAGCCGGCGGCGTGGCTGCGTACATCGACGCCGAGCATGCGATGGATGCCGACTACGCCGGCAAACTCGGAGTCGATATCGATCAGTTGCTGATATCGCAGCCGGATTCCGGTGAACAGGCGCTCGAGATTGCCGAAGCGCTCGTGCGCTCTAACGGAGTTGACGTGATCGTGGTTGATTCCGTGGCGGCGCTCGTGCCGCGCGCGGAGCTCGACGGCGAGATGGGTGATTCGTTGCCGGGACTGCAGGCGCGTTTGATGTCGCAGGCACTGCGCAAGCTCACCGCAATCGTTGCGCAGTCAAACACCTGTTTCATCTTTATCAACCAGATTCGCGAGAAGATTGGAGTGATGTTTGGCAATCCGGAAACGACGACCGGCGGACGCGCGCTCAAGTTCTATTCTTCTCTGCGACTCGATATTCGCCGTATCGGCGCGATCAAAGATGGGGATCGCGTGGCTGGCAATCGCACGAAGGTGAAAGTGGCGAAGAACAAAGTGGCGCCGCCTTTCCGCGAGTGTGAGTTTGACATCATGTACGGCGAAGGCATTTCGCGTGAAGGCGATCTGCTCGATCTGGCGGTGGTCCAGCGTGCGGTGGAAAAGAGTGGCGCCTGGTTTTCTTATAAAGGCGAGCGTCTGGGGCAGGGAAGGGAGAACGCGAAACAGGCGTTGAAAGATAATCCCGAGATCCTGCGCAAGATCGAGCGTGACGTGAAAGTGAAGCTCGGTCTTCCGGTAAGAGAAGAGCCAGAAGCCGTGAAAGCGGCCACGAAGTAGCCCTTACAAAGCAACAAAAAGGCACATAAAGCACAGATGGAAATCATTTGTGCTTCTGTGCCTTTTTGTGGCGTAAACTGTCTTTCGAATGTCATCGATCCTCATCAAAAACGGCACGCTCGTCACGATGGATCAGGCGGATACCGTCGGGCGCGGCGATCTTCTCATCCGTGACGAACGCATCGCGGCGATTGGCGATACGGGCCAAACAGCCGATACCGTAATCGACGCGTCCGGTTGCGTCGTGATTCCTGGTTTCGTCCAAACTCACATTCACCTTTGCCAGACACTCTTTCGCGGCGCGGCGGATGATCTCGCGCTTATCGACTGGCTCAAGCAACGCGTTTGGCCCATGGAAGCGGCCCACTCGGCTGCGTCCATCACGGCTTCCGCGCGTCTCGGCATTGCCGAGCTCATCAAAGGCGGCACGACCTGCGCGTTGACGATGGAGACCGTCAATCACACCGCTGAAGTCTTCAAGGTGGTGGAAGAAACTGGATTTCGCGCCACCGTCGGCAAGTGCATGATGGACAAAGGCGACGAAGTTCCATCAGCTTTGCAGGAACAGACTGACAATTCGATAGACGAGTCAGTGGCGTTGCTCGAAGAGTGGCACGGCCGCGCTGGTGGTCGTATCCGTTATTGTTTTGCGCCCCGATTTGCGATCAGTTGCACGCGTGAATTGCTCGAGCGAGTTGCGAGCCTCGCGCGTGCGCGCGGTGTGATGGTCCATACACACGCATCCGAAAACAGAACTGAATGTGAACTGGTTGAACAGGAAAGTGGTCTGCGCAACATCGCATATCTCGACCGTCTCGGCTTGACCGGCCGCCACGTGGCGCTGGCCCACTGTGTACATCTCAGTACGAACGAGATCGCGATACTGAAAACGTCGGGCACAAATGTCGTTCATTGTCCGTCATCGAATCTGAAACTCGGTTCCGGCATTGCGCCGATCGCAAAGTTACTCGAGGAGGGGATCTCGGTTTCGCTCGGAGCTGACGGTGCGGCGTGTAACAACCGTCTCGATATGTTTACGGAGATGCGCACGGCGGCGTTGCTTCAGAAGGCTTTGCACGGGCCGGAAGTCCTGCCCGCGAGCCGCGCTCTTCGCCTCGCCACCATTGACGGCGCACGCGCTCTGGGTCTCGAGTCCGAAATCGGAAGCCTCGAGGTTGGAAAGCGAGCGGATCTGGCGGTGATACGGCTTGAGCGGCTGCACACGACCCCTGTCAAGGATGTTGTC
>JBKPJP010000306.1:0-15106 GCA_046730735.1 Acidobacteriota bacterium
CCTGCCTTGCCTTCATCGTTAGCCTCATCATCACCTCCAGTGCCTGTCAAACACTGGAGGGAAACACACTCTATTTCGAGTGGGTTTTTAAATGAGGCAACGAATGCCATTTGGAGTGGGTTTTTGATGAGTCAATTCGAAAGGTTGACAAGCGCAGGGAAGTCTAATAAGTTGCGAGCGTTCAACTTCTTGAACCATCCCACACAATTTTGGATTCATCGCTGTTTGCGGAGGAGCCTACCATGAGATCCCACAACGGATTCCGTCTTGCTTTCGTATTCCTGCTATTTGTCAGCACCGGTTTTGCCCAGGAGGGCTACAAGAAGCCACCGAAGGAAGTGCTCGACATTCTGAACGCACCCGTTACACCAAATGCTTTGGTGAGCCCGGCGCGCGACAACATTCTCCTGCTGACTGGATTACGTTATCCGCCACTCGCCGACCTGTCGCAGCCGATGCTCCGGCTCGCCGGGCGCCGCATCAATCCCGCTTCAAACTCGCCGCACCGTTTTCAGTATTCAGTCGCCATGAGCTTGAAGCGAGTTGCCGATGGCTCCGAAGTGAGGATCGATGTTCCGCCGGGCGCGAAGATTACTGACGTGGAATGGAGCGACGACGGAAAGCATTTTGCCTTTTTGAATACGACTCCAAATCGAGTCGAGCTGTGGGTCGGCGACACTGCCACCGGAAAGATTCGCAACCTCAAAGCAATCACGATTAACTCAGTGCTCGGTAATCCTCTGACGTGGATGCCTGACAACCACACGCTGCTGGTCCAACTCGTGCCAACTGCGCGCGGCGCCGTGCCTGCCGAACCGGTCGTGCCAACTGAGCCGAACACGCAGGAGAGTTCCGGCCGTCCTGGACCAATCAGAACTTATGAAGACTTGCTGAAGAGTCCTTACGATGAGCGTCTGTTCGAGTATTACGCCACTTCGCGACTGGCACTCGTCGACTCTGCTACCGGAAGCTCGAAAGCAATCGGCGACGCAGCGATCTTTCAGTCAGTAGACGCGTCGCCGGACGGTCATCACCTTCTGGTCACGCGGCTGCATAAACCGTTTTCATATCTATTTACCGATTTCTCATTTCCGAAAGACATCGAGGTGTGGGATACGAAAGGCAAACTCGTCTACAAAGTCGCGAGCCTGCCGTTGGCGGATCAAGTGCCGATCGACGGTGTAATCACCGGTCCACGCGCCGTTCGTTGGCGGCCCGACGAACCGGCTACGCTTGTTTGGGCCAAGGCACTGGACAATGGCGATCCGAAGAAGAAGGTGGCCCATCGCGACAGTATTCTGATGCTCAAAGCGCCGTTCACGGGTCAACCGACAGAGTTGTTCAAAACAGAGAACCGTTTTGCCGGCATGCTCTGGGGCGAGCGCGATGGACTCGTCTTCATTACTGATTTTGAACGCGATAAACGTTGGGTGCGCACGTTCATGCTGAACGCGAACAAGCCTGACGTTGCGGCGAAACTCGTTTGGAGCAGGAATCAACAGGATCGCTACAATGATCCCGGCACACCGGTGTTACGCACCGTCAACGGTCAGCGAGTGGTGCTGCAAAACGGCGACTCGATTTATCTAACCGGCAACGGAGCTTCAGCGGAAGGTGATCGTCCGTTCCTCGATCGCTTCAACCTGCAGACTTTGAAGTCGGAACGCATCTTTCGCAGCGACTCGAAGAGTTACGAGAGTGTGGTAGCGCTGTTGAGTGACGACGGCAGCAAGTTCATCACGCGCCGCGAGTCGCCCACCGAAGCGCCGAATTACTACGTGCTCAGCACCATAGGAGCGGGGCCGCGCGCGCTCACGCAGTTTGCCGATCCGACACCGCAGTTGCGCGGCATCAAGAAGCAACTGGTCACTTACAAGCGCGCCGATGGCGTGCAGTGTTCGTTCACCCTTTACCTGCCGCCAAATTACAAAGAAGGCACGCGTCTGCCGACGGTTGTGTGGGCCTATCCGCTCGAGTTCAACGATGCGAGCACGGCCGGACAGATCACGGGTTCAACACAACGCGCGACCTCGATCACTGGTCCATCGCACCTGTTTTTCTTAATGGAAGGTTATGCCGTACTCGATAACGCGACGATGCCGGTGGTCGGTACTCCGGAAACTGTCAACAACACTTACATCGAACAGATCGTGATGAGCGCAAAAGCCGCGATCGACAAAGCGACCGAGATGGGCGTGACTGATCCCGATCGCGTCGGTGTTGGCGGTCACAGTTATGGGGCGTTTATGACTGCGAACCTGTTGGCCCACAGCGATCTGTTCCGCGCCGGCATCGCGCGCAGTGGCGCTTACAACCGCACGCTCACGCCGTTTGGTTTCCAAAATGAGCGGCGCACGTTGTGGGAGGCGCCCGAGCTTTATCTCAAAGTCTCGCCGTTCATGGTTGCGCACAAGATCAACGAGCCGATGCTGATGATACATGGCGAGGCTGATGACAATACGGGCACGTTCCCGATCCAGTCAGAGCGAATGTACCAGGCGATGAAGGGAGCCGGGGCGACAGTGCGGCTAGTGATGTTGCCGCATGAGGCGCACGGTTATGCGGGCCGCGAGAGTATCGAACATGTGCTTTACGAGATGATCACCTGGTTTGATAAGTACGTGAAGAATGCACCGGCGCGAACGAAGCAGACAGACACGCAGAATTAATCGAAGAAATTAGAACTCCAGCGACGTTTGCGGAGTGATTCTTCGGTCCAGAAGTTTCGAAGTAATTCGATTTGTGGGGTTGCGCCGTCGTTGAGCACGACGGTGACGACGTCGTAGCGATGTGGTTCGTCTTCGATGCCGAGCATTTGCCGGTAAACTCGAGCGGCGCGTGTGATCTGGCGCCGCTTGCGTAGGTCGACGTTAACCTGTGGCGGCGCGAACCAGTCGGATGCACGCGTTTTCACTTCGATAAAGCAGAGTGTGTCGCCGTCGTAAGCGACGAGATCGATCTCAGCGTGCACGACAGCGCCGCGAAGATTTCGTCCTACAGGTAAAGTGAAATTGGCGGCTACGAGTCGATAGCCGAGTTGGTCCAGGTATGCGGCGGCGTAGTCTTCGCCAAGTTTGCCGAGTGAGGATGGCATTTGTAAATCTTATTTACCGTCGCGATCGTAGGCGACTTTGAGCCAGTGTTTCACCTCGTCGTCAATGTCGTCCATTGAACTGATCGGGATGCGGTGAGTGATGCGATCCTTTTTAGCGAAACCGCCGGTATCGATGAGACGTCCGGTGGGTTTCATGTCGCCAAGTGCGAAGCCCATATCGATTCGCGTTTGAGTTGCCGGTTTGATCTGGGCGAAGACGTGGTTGCGATAGAGCGGCACAACTGTTTGGCACGGACATGCTTTTGCTTCTTTACCGATCTTGAGTCCGAGCTTTAACAGCGCATCATAGAGCGGACGCAGTTGGGCTTTACCGCCGGAGTACATCTCTTCAACGTAGCTCTCCGCTGATTTTAAATAAGTATCCGGATCGCCGTCGTTCCACCCTCTCTTCACGGCGGGATGAACGCTGTAGATCGATTTCATTTCGAACTCCTTTCCGCGTTAATTCGCGTTATCCGCGGCCAAAATCCGGAGTGGGCAAAAACTTCGGTGCTCGCCGAGCTTTGGTCGCCTGTTCGAAAGCGTAAGCGATCTTGATCAGCTTTCCTTCGCTGAACGCGCCGCCAAAGAACGAGATTCCCACGGGCAGTCCAAAGACGTAACCCGCAGGCACGGTGATGTGCGGATAGCCCGCTATCGCAGAAGCCGACGAATAACCACCGGTAAAGTGATCGCCATTGGCCCAATCAGTCGGCCATGGTGGTCCACCGGTCGGCGCGATCAATGCGTCGAGCCGGTTCTTCGTCATCACGAAGTCGATACCTTGTGCGCGTGTGAGCAGGTGGTTCTTGCGCAGCGCCTGCAAGTAAGGCTTGCTGGTTAACGGTCCTTTGGCTTCGGCTTTGATCATGATGTCCTGGCCAAAGTAGGGCATTTCACGATCGCGGTTCTTCTCGTTGAAAGCAATTACATCTTTAAGTGAACGAACCGGAGCCCCTGGCCCAAGTCCCGCGAGATAGGCGTTCAGGTCGGCTTTGAACTCGTACAACAGCACTTCAAATTCCGAATCATCAAACTTCCCCTGCGTGGGAATATCCGCGGGATCGACCAGGACAGCTCCGAGTCTCTTCATCTCCGCGAGCAAGTCGTTCATCAACTTGTCAACGCGGTCACTGAAACCGAAATACTTTCGCGCGACGCCGAGACGCATGCCTCGCAAACCGTCCTTGTCGAGGAACTGCGTGTAGTCAGCGACCGCACGGCCGCGACTCGCATTTGTCGCTTCGTCGCGCGGATCGACACCGGTTAACGCATTGAGAAGCAACGCAGCGTCACGCACAGTGCGTGTCATCGGACCGGCAGTGTCCTGGCTGTGTGCAATCGGAATGATCCCGGAACGGCTGACGAGACCAATCGTCGGCTTGATTCCTACCAACGAATTTGCCGAAGAAGGACAGACTACTGAACCATCCGTTTCCGTCCCCACAGCGGCGACACAGAGGTTTGCCGCGACAGCGGCGCCTGATCCGGAACTCGATCCACATGGGTTGCGATCGAGCGCATAAGGATTACGTGTTTGTCCGCCACGGCCGCTCCAGCCGCTCGACGACTTATTCGAACGGAAGTTGGCCCACTCACTCAGGTTCGTCTTGCCGAGAATTACCGCACCGGCTTCACGGAGCTTCTGAGCGACGAAAGCATCGCGCGCCGGCCTGGCGCCGACAAGCGCTAATGAACCGGCAGTGGTCATCATTCGATCCTGTGTGTCGATGTTGTCTTTGATCAGGATCGGAATGCCGTGCAGAGGACTGCGCGGACCTTTTTCTTTACGTTCGCGATCGAGGGTGGTCGCGATCTTCTCGGCATCGGGATTCATCTCGATGACTGAGTAGAGCGCCGGACCTTTTTTATCGATCTCGTTGATGCGATCCGAATACTTCTCGACGAGCTCGCGCGAACTGTATTTACCGGATTGCAGTCCCTGCTGAAGATCGGCGATTGTGAGTTCGTCGAGCTCAAAGGCCGGCGGCGCGTTTGTTTCAGACGGCAACGCCGAGACAGGGTTAGCAATGGCTGCGACCCAGGTCGCGGCGCTCGTTTGCAGAAATTGTCTACGTTTCATCAGGGCAGACTAACTTTGAATGAGTTGAAAAATCGATTAGCGCTTACGGAATCGTCCTCGCCTTTAGGTGAGCCGATGACGATTTGATAAGGCCGGCGCCCGACCATGTACACTCGCGACTTGAAAATTTGTTCGTCAGTCTCAGCCGTAAACTCGATTGCCGAGTACCCATCGATCATCGTCGGGCGTGTAGTCACGAGTCTCGCCTTAATACCCTTAACGAAGTTGTCGCGATTCGCTTCGAGTTCCGCCTGACGATTGAAGTTGAAGCTCGGATCGTAATCGACCCAGCCGATAAGATAAACGCTGGTAGTGTCGCGCACGACGAACAGGTGGGTCGTGTATGGACCATGCGTGCTCTCAGTCGTTTCGGTTTTGTCTTTCGGTATTTCCGGCATCAAGACCGAAAAGCGACCCTCCTCGGAGGTGAAATTCACCCAGCCGCCGTTGTCCAAAGGGCTGCGGGGAGGTATGGGTTGACGTCTGGTGTGTTCCTGGGCTTGGATGGAAAGGCTTAAACCCAGAGCGATTATCAATAGCGGCAAGAACCTTTTCATATGAACATCCCTTCAAGTCGATCGACTTCTGATGCGCGGCAGATTATAACCCACGAATTCGCGCGGGTGACACAGAATCATAAGCACTTGTAAGCTAGCGACTGTCCGTATGAGCACAAACAACTCCCAAAACCTCGTGGCCATAATCGGCCGGCCGAACGTTGGCAAGTCTACACTTTTCAATCGACTGATTGGCGAACGGCGATCCATCGTGGGCGACGAGCCCGGCATCACCCGCGACCGCATTTACGGCGAGGTCGAGTGGGCCGGAACGAGGTTCTCCTTAATAGATACCGGCGGCATCGTGCCGGACGACGATGCGGTGATTCCGGCGAATATTTTCAAACAGGCCGGAATGGCGATTGACGAAGCGCGGTTGCTGATCTGGGTCGTCGATGCGCGTACGGGCATTACGCAGCTTGACGAGGAACTCGCGGCCCTGCTGCGCGCGACTGGTAAACAGGTGCTGGTGGCAGCCAATAAGACTGACTCGGCAAGTCTCGAGAGCGAAAGTACGGAGTTTTACCGTTTTGGTTTCGAAAACGTTTATCCCATCTCGGCGGAGCAGGGAATCGGAGTCGGCGAGTTGCTCGACAGCGTGGTCGAACTGCTCGGCGACCGTCGCGAGGATCAATCGGATGAAACCACGGAAAAACGCGAACTGCGGCTGGCGATAGTTGGCCGGCCGAATGTCGGCAAGTCGTCGCTGCTCAATCGAATTCTCGGTGAGGATCGCGTGATCGTGTCGCCGGTCGCAGGGACGACGCGTGACGCGATCGACACTGTTCTGCAAACGCCTGAAAGGAAGTTCCGGCTGATCGACACGGCCGGTATCCGTCGCAAGGGAAAGACGGATGAGATGGCGGAGAAGTTGTCGGTGATCATGGCGCGGAAGAGTCTGGAACGCGCGGACGTGGCGATCGTGCTCGTGGACGCGGTCGAGGGAGTAACGGCGCTTGACGCCACGATTGCGGGTTACGCGGTGGATGCGGGTTGTTCGATCATCATCGCTGTCAACAAGTGGGACATCGTGAAGGATAAGGAAACGAATACGGCGGCTGAGTTTGAGCGCGACTTGCGCGAGAAGATGAAGTTTCTGGAGTGGGCGCCGGTGATCACGATCTCTGCGTTGACGGGACAGCGAGTGGAGAAGATTCTGCCGGTCGTTTTAAGGGCTGATGAAGCGCGGAACCGGCGTGTTCCGACGTCGCAGCTCAACGATTTCTTTGAAAGAGCGATTGCGCAGCCTCGTGGTGGAACGGCGCCCGCGCCGGCGAAGGGCGGGATGTCGAGGCTCAAGGTGCAGTATTTGACGCAGGTGGCGGTGCGACCGCCGACGTTCGTGGTTTTCACGTCGGGAGGCAAACCGGGATTGCACTTCTCGTATGAGCGGTACCTGTTGAATCGTTTGCGTGAGGAGTTTGATTTCTTCGCGTCGCCGCTAAAGATCGTGGAGAAGCACAAGAAGTTTTCACGCAAAGGCGCAAAGTAAAAAAATTAAGGCGCAAAGGTTTTTCTTTGCGTCTTTGCGTCAACTTTGCGCCTTTGCGTGAAATATTTTGTATGAATCGAGCGACAAAGTTCGAAATCAAGGCTCAATCAGGTGAAGCTCGTGCAGGATTACTGACCACGCGTCGCGGACCGATTGAAACGCCAGTGTTCATGCCTGTCGGCACTGCCGGCACCGTCAAGGGCATTCGCTTCGAAGAACTCGAAACCGAGCTCGACGCGAGGATCATCCTCGGCAACACCTATCACCTCTGGCTGCGACCCGGAATTGACGTCATCAGATCTACCGGTGGCCTGCACCGCTTCATCAGTTGGAATCGAGCTTTACTGACTGACTCCGGCGGGTTTCAGGTCTGGAGTCTCGGCGCGCTGCGCAAGATAAGCGAAGAAGGCACTGAATTTCGTTCGCACGTAGACGGCTCGCTGCGATTCCTGTCCCCGGAAGTCTCGATGGAAGTACAGGCCGCACTCGGCTCAGACATCGTCATGGTCTTCGACGAATGTGCACCCGGCGAAGCGAGTCACGAAGAGACTGAACGCAGCATGAATCTCACTGCCCGTTGGGCCAAACGTTCGAAAGAGGCTTTCGATCGACTCCAACTCGAAGGCGCAGACACCGGCCGCCTCGCAGCCGAAGGCCTGAGCGGCACTCAGGCGCTTTTCGGCATCGTGCAAGGCGCCGGTCATCTCGACTTGAGACGAACTAGTCTCGAACAGACCGTTAACATCGGCTTTGATGGTTACGCCATCGGCGGTTTGAGTGTCGGTGAAGAGAAGTCGGTGATGTTTGAAGTCATCGAAGACATCGCGCCGCGAATGCCCAGGGACGCTCCGCGATACCTGATGGGCGTCGGTACGCCTGAGGATTTGGTCGAGGCGGTAGCTCGCGGTATCGATATGTTTGACTGCGTTTTACCAACGCGCAACGGACGCACCGGACAGGCATTCACATCGCGCGGCAAGCTGAACATCAAGAATGCCCAATTCACACACGACACCCGCCCGCTGGATGAATCATGCGGCTGCTCAGTCTGTCGCCGCCACTCGCGGGCCTATCTCCGTCATCTATATACGACCGGTGAAATGCTGGCGAGCATTCTCCTGACCCACCACAATCTGGCCTTCTTCCTTGACACCATGCGAGGCGTGAGGCAATCTATCCGGTCTGGCGATTTCCCAAAATTTCGGCGTGAGTTCACCGAGCGGCTGAAAGCGAATGGTGAATAGCGTCTAATCCTTCGAAACAAAGAGGTCAATTGCAAACTTTTTTGATTTTCTTTCAGGCTGGTTTAGGTGGACTAGCGCAGCTCCTGCCGATCTTTCTCATCATCGCAGTTTTCTACGTCCTATTAATAAGGCCTCAGCAGAAGCGGCAAAAGCAGTTACAGGAAACTATCGCCAGCCTGAAGATCAACGATCGTGTGATCACGACCGGCGGCATTATCGGCGTGATAACTATGGTGAGGGAGAACACTTTCCTGATCCGCAGCGCCGACAAGACGATTCTCGAGATCGCTCGCTCGGCGATTGCCGACATCGATCACGAGGGAAAACAGGTTGGCCAGTAGTATTAAGGAATTACAGTAAACCCTTTCGGCAATGAAGAAACACAACCTTCTCGCGCGCGTAATCATAATCGTAGTCGTTACTTTACTCGGTCTGTATGCAGTGATTGGTCCGCGTCGTCGTCCGACACTCCATGACTTCACCTGGTCCGGCATCAAGCAGTCACTCGCCAACAATATTCACCTCGGACTCGACCTTCAGGGCGGGTCGCATCTGGTGATGCGTGTAAAAACCGAAGAGTTTCTGAAACGACTGACTGAAGAAGACTTCGTCGCTGCTCAAAACGCAGCTAAAGATGCGGGCTATGACGTCAAGGGCGGCCGTGCCGACACCGGTCCCGGCAACTATCGCATTGTTCTCGAACCTGCTGATGCCACGAAAATCGCTGAGATCAAGGACGCTGTCGAAAAGAAAGTCGAACTCGGCGACACTTCCGTTTGGAGTTACTCAGGATCAGGCGGGGTGCTTACGTGGTCGATGACTTCAGGGGCGGAGCGAACTCTGGCGGACAACGCTACGACCCAGGCGCTCAACATCATCGAGAGTCGTATCAATGCGCTCGGTGTTACAGAGCCCACCCTTCAGACTCACGGCGCGCAAACTTCGCATCAGATTCTTTTGCAGATGCCGGGCGTTCAGGATCCGGAGCGCGTCAAGAACGTGCTGCAGGGCGAATCGCGCCTCGAGTTAGTGCACGTTATTAGTCCACCATCGCCGCAGCCGGCCCAGACTTATTCGTCTGAAGCAGAAGCAATCGCTTCACTGAACAGCGCCGGAACCGTGCCGCCGAATCGCAAGGTAATTCCTTACCAGGAACGTCAGGACGCGGCTGCCGATCCGAACCAACCAAAACCCAAACAGTGGGTGGTGATTGAGGTACCTGCGATTATCGACGGCAGTGAGTTGAGAAACGCTGCCGCCACTCAATCGCAGGGCGGCAGAGCCGATGATTTTGAGATCGACTTTTCGTTGAAAAAAGCGGGCGCCGATAAGTTCGGCGCCTGGACCGGTTCACATATCAACGAATACATGGGTGTCGTGCTGAACGGGGAAGTGCGATCGATCGCCTTTATCAAATCGCAGATTTACGACCGGGGCCAGATCAGCGGTCGTTTCACTAAACAAACAGCGGAAGATCTGGCGCTGACATTGCGTTCCGGCGCGTTGCCTGCCCCGATCGAGTACCTCGAAGAGCGTACAGTTGGACCAAGCCTCGGCGCTGATTCGATTAAGGCTGGTGTGCGCGCGTCGTTGGTCGGACTCGCTTTAGTTATCGTGTTCATGCTCTTTTATTATCGTGGTTCCGGTGTGAACGCGGTGGTGGCGTTAATCCTGAACATGATCCTGATGATGGCCGGTCTGATCGTGTTTGGCGCCACGCTGACACTGCCCGGTATCGCGGGCATCATCCTGACGATTGGTATGGCGGTCGACTCGAACGTGCTGATATTTGAACGTATCCGTGAAGAGTTGCGATCGGGCAAGACGATTCCCTCGGCGGTCGACCTTGGATTCAATCGTGCGTTCATCACGATTATCGACACGCACGTCACTACCATTATTTCATCGCTGTTTCTGTTCGTGTTTGGCACTGGACCGATTCGCGGTTTCGCAGTGACCCTGGTGATCGGACTGCTTATCAACCTGTTCTCGGCAGTTTATGTATCGCGAACGATCTTTATCTGGTTGCTCTCACGCAAGAAAATGGAGTCATTGAGTATTTAGAGAGTTGTCATGTTTCAAATCCTTCATGATGTAAATGTTGATTGGTTGGGTAACAGGCGCTGGTTCATTGGCATCTCCGTCCTGCTGATGCTGCTGGGTTTGGGTTCGGCGATTTTCCGGCAAGCTACTCATCGTCAGGCTTTCAACCTTGGTGTCGATTTCAAAGGTGGAACCGTAGTCACCGCCAGGTTCAAGCAAAGACCATCTGACGACGCGATCCGAAGTGCACTCGTCAGCAAAGGCATTAACGATGCGGTAGTACAGCCCGTGACTGACAGGAACGATACGGTTCTTATCAAAGTGCCGCTTGAAGGCGAGGGCCAGGATGGCCGCGCTCGCGTTCGAGAAGCGTTGAGTACGTTTGGTACTGAAACACCGGCAACCACCGAACTCGAAGCAGATCCAAATGCCGCTTACAAGATTGTCGGCACTGACGCAGTCGGCGCGATCGCGGGCGCCCAGTTAAGGAACAAAGCAATCGCCGTTACCCTCGCGGCCCTCGTCGGAATTCTGATTTATATCGCGGTGCGGTTTGAATGGACCTATGGCGCAGCGGCCGTGATCGCTGTGTTTCACGATGTGCTCGTGACGCTGGGTTTCTTCTCGATCTTTCAATTAGAAGTCAGTTTGACGGTTATCGCGGCGCTGTTGACTCTCGTCGGTTTCTCGGTAAACGACACGATCGTTGTCTTTGACCGCATTCGTGAGAACCGAAAACTGCACCGGCGTGACTCGCTGTACAAAGTAACCAATGATTCGATCAACCAGACGCTTTCGCGTACGGTGATCGCGAACGGTCTCGTGTTTCTATCGGTCTTAGCGATGGTGCTTTTCGGTGGCGACGTGTTGCGAGGCTTTTCGCTGGCGCTGTTTATCGGCGTGGTTTTCGGTACATATTCATCGGTCGCAGTAGCGAGTCCGATCATGGTTTGGTGGGAGCAGCGACTCGAGGCGGCGAATCGTGCTGCGGCATTGAGTTTTAATCAACCAGTAAGAGGCGGCGGGACACGGAGTCCGGCGAAGGCAACAGGTCGTGAGCCAATCACGCCACGCGCCCGCAAAGCGGGCCGTGCGTGATTGGGCTTCTCTGTGTTCTCTGCGGCCCTCTGCGATCTCTGCGTTAAAGAATGGTTTTAACGCAGAGGAACGCAGAGGGCCGCAGAGGGCCGCAGAGAACGCGTTTTAGTTTGCGCTTGACTTTGAAACACTATGCGGACTAGACTGCGCTCGTTGCTGGCCAATTAAATATCTCAAGTGTCGACCCCGCAGTGTGAAATCGCAAGTTGGGCGCGGTGGCGGTGTGTTGAGCGGGCCGGCGGGTTTTTTTCTCGCACAGCGGCTTCCAATTCTAATGTGCTCAATCGCAGGAGCTGCTGTTTCCCCTCTTATGACGGAACGCAAGCGGTATTAAATCGACATTTGCGAGGCAATTACTGCTTAAACTTTCGTAACCCCTGATCCATTTGGCGCCGGAGTCGGAGGATAATATCAATGTTCGAGAATCTTGTTGAGTCGAGTTCGCATAAGGACGATCTAGCGCGAAAAGGCTCATTTATTGGCATCACTGCGTTGATTTACGGTGTGCTGCTGGTAGCTTTCTTTGTGGCCGGCATTTACTGGTACGACGCTCATCTCGATGAGCAGACGCTCGAGCTGACCACGCTTGTGGCTCCCGTGCCTGTGCCGCAACAACAAAAGCAGGAGCAGGAACAGAAGCAGGAAGCAAAGCCAACCAAGACCGAAGCCAACGTTGACGTCCGCAAGGAACTGATCGCCGACGTCACGCGCACCGAGTTGGTGCCGAAAGAAGTTTCGGCCAAAGCCAGTGACGTGCCGCCGGTGAGATCGGGCGTCACGACGATTATTGGTAATACGAACGTAACTTCATCGGCGCCCATGCCGGCCGGTCCTGGTTCAGGCACCGTTACTACCGGAACCACCAAGGTCCAGATTGCCGACGAACCGCCGCCCCCCGCGGCGACTCCAACTCCGCCTCGTGCTCCCATTTCCGGCGGCGTTCTCAACGGCAAAGCGATCAACTTACCGAAACCAGCATATCCACCAATTGCCAGGGCAGCTCATGCTTCCGGTACCGTGGTCGTGCAGGTGCTGATTGATGAAAACGGCAACGTGGTTTCCGCTCATGCCGTATCAGGGCATCCCCTGTTACAGGGGGCTGCTGTAGGTGCTGCGCGTTCAGCGAAATTCTCCCCAACGAAGCTTTCGGGGCAGCCAGTTAAAGTTACCGGAGTGATCCAGTACAACTTCGTGGCGCAATAACTGCGGAGAGGAATTGTCGTGTCGCCGCGGTTACCGTGGGCCGTCTCGGCTTCTCTGCTCGCTATCAATCAAATAAAACCTTTTGGAGGGGTTTACCGTGACAATTCTAATGAGTCTTTTTGGAACCAAAGTCCTCGGTCTTTTCATGCTGCTGCAGGAAGCCGCAGCCAGCCCGGAGGCGTCCAGCGCTGATCACTTCACGCTGACAGAGATGGTGAAGAACATGGGTGGCGTCGCTATCGCCGTCGTCATCGTGCTGTTGATCATGTCAGTCTACTCAATCGCCATCATGGTTGAGCGTTACCTGACCTACTCTGCCGCGAAGAAGCAGTCGCGCGAGTTTGCGCCGCGTGTCGCGCAAGCGCTGAAGAACGATCGTATCGAAGAAGCGATCAATATCAGTGACAAGCATCGCAAATCGCACCTGGCCATGGTAGTCAGCAGCGGCTTGCAGGAATTTCGTGCTCACGAAGCATCGACCGATATCTCAGGTGACGAGATTGAAGCTTCCAAGCGCGCGTTGCAGCGAGCGATCGCGATCAAGACCGCGGAGTTCAAACGTGGTCTCTCCGGTCTCGCTACCATCGGTTCGACTGCGCCGTTTGTGGGTCTGTTCGGAACGGTGTTCGGCATCATCAACGCGTTCCGCGGCATGAAGAACGCGGAGTCGGCTGGTATCGCGGCTGTGGCCGGCGGTATTTCGGAAGCGTTGTTCACCACCGCGCTCGGACTCCTTGTGGCGGTGCCTGCGGTGTGGCTGTTCAACTATTTCACCGGCAAGGTGGATGGCTTCGTAGTAGAGATGGACAACTCGGCTTCAGAATTAGTCGACTACTTCATCAAGAATCGCACGAAGCAGTTGAAGGCCTAGCGACGCGCGGAATCAAAAACGCCGGACGAGTTTATCCGTTGGTGCGGGTCCAGCTGCTCCGGCGTTTACGGGCTGAAGTAAAGGAGATGTGTTATGGGAATGTCAGGTGGAGGCGGTGGGGGCGGCCTACAGTCAGAGATTAACGTCACCCCGATGGTCGACATCATGCTAGTGTTGCTGATCATCTTCATGGTGGTCACGCCGTTCTTGCAGCAGGGCATCACGGTTGCGCTGCCGAAGAACATGACCAACCCGGACGTCGATCCGAACATTATCAAGGAGTCGTCGATCGTGATTTCCGTTCCGAACGACGGCGAGTACTACCTTGGTAAGATCAAGGTGGCCAAGGAACAGCTCGCCGAGAAGGTCGATTCGATGCTCCAGAAAAACGCTAAGAAGGACGAGGATCGCATCGTCTATATCAAGAGCGGTGTGGGCGTCAGCTACGGCGACGTGGTCAATGTAATCAACGAAGTCCGCAAGCTTGGAGTCGATAAGATCGGACTGGTGGCCGACAAGAAGAAGGGTGGGGCCGCTGCAAAACCGGCCGCTTAGCAGGTGTTTATTTAAGAACGAGGAGAATTCCAGATGTCGATGGGCGATAATGATGTAGAGAAAAGAAGCAGTACCACGGCCCAGCCGTATATCAACGTGACGCCGTTGATCGACGTGTTGCTGGTGCTGCTGATTATCTTCATGGTCGTCACGCCGTTGAAGCCGAGCCGGTTCAAGGCTGACATTCCGACCCAGCGCGATCCCAATGAAGACCTGAGTAAGCTGAAACCAAATCCACTGACGCTGGTGGTGACGATCGCTCCTGATCTTTCAATCAAGTTGAATCAGGATGCGCTGGGTTCGGTAAACGAAACCGCACCGCTCGCGCAGAGATTGGCGCAGGTGTTTCAACAACGAAAAGAAACCCGTGCATACAAAGTAGGGTTTGAAACGCGATCTGACCTCAGGGAAGAAGATCGCATCGAGAAGACTGTCTTCGTCAAAGCACCGCGTGCAACGAAATATGGCGACGTCGTTAAAGTGATCGACGCCATTAAAGGCGCGGGCGCGAATCCAGTCGGGTTGCAGGTGGACGATCTTCCTTAGTAACTATGAGATTGGCGAAGCATAGATAAAGGCCCAGAACTCGCCCGACCTTTGCTCGTTGCCAGTCTAATAAATTGGAGTCACGGATAAATGAAACTCTCTCAGACCAGGATCGCCATCATTGTTTTGGCGATCCTTGTTGCCACCACCTCCGGTTGCGGAGTTATCAATCGAATCAGGGCCAAGAACCAGTTGAACGAGGCAGCGCGCGCCTACCGCGAAGGTAGATTCCCGGAAGCGGAGCAGCATTCCAGAGAGGCCGCCGCACTGGATCCTAATAACAAGACTGCCCCGATGTTTATCGCGCGTACGATTCATGC
>JBKPJP010000307.1:0-15549 GCA_046730735.1 Acidobacteriota bacterium
GTCGCGACGGGATATTTCATATGAGAAGCTTAGCTGGTGCCGTCATATCGAACTAATCCAAGATCTAGAACACGAGAATAGACGCGAAACACATTACGCCAGAGACCCGACTCGTTACTGTAAATGCTTGCTCCTAAACCACGAGTCACGAGTTGGTGATCCAGATTGGGGCACAGTTATTACGGCCTTTAAGCAAACGTACTGTGATGAGTGCTCTCAAAGATCTCCTTACAACACAAGTGGTTGACTTCGAGATTCGAATTTCATCATCTGAGATCATGATTGCGTGATATGGAACTCATTTTCAACAGCGCAGCCCCCCGAACCACTAGCTTCACAGGGCAGATTGTTAGTAGGAGTTAGATAGTCAAGAATTGCTGACGGTCCCCGGTTAGCATAGGAGCTCGTACAGCTCTAATTTGCGACGGTGTCGTAGCACTGAGAATTAGGGGCCTATCCGTATCTAGATTCTCAAAGCTGGGAACGTGAGACCTTCCAAGTGGTCGAAGTAAGTAAGCTTGCAGTAAGAATCGCTTGTGAACATGGTTGTCATTCGGTTGGCTTGTGCTGAATAGAAATTGTACGCTGGTCACGAGGTAACAAGTTTGTACCTTAGTTGTTCACAGGAAAAAGTGGGACTCGTAAACCCTTACATTTCAACAGTTAGACTTTGGTCTGGTGCCGAAGGGGGGACTCGAACCCCCACGAGTTGCCTCACACGCCCCTCAAACGTGCGCGTCTGCCAGTTCCGCCACTTCGGCATGAAGTGAGTTTAGAGGGCTCGGCTATTATAGCCGTTCCGTTTTCAAAAACCGCTACTTGCTCGCAGCGGGTGATGCTGCCGGCGCGGCCGGTGAAGACTGCTGCGCCGGGGTCGGTGTGGGTGTTGCCACCGGTGCGCTTTCAGGTACTGACTGCAACACTGATCGTGAGCTGTTCAAGATCGGTAAACCCAGCGCCAGCGCAATCAACATAAAAGCTACCGCTGCTCCGATCGTGATCTTCGCCAAAAGGCTCGCCGTGCCGCGCGGTCCGAAAGCAGTGCTCGAGAGTGTGTTGGAAAAGAGCGCGCCCGCATCCGCCTTGCCCGGCTGCAAAAGTATCACCACCACCAGCACCAGGCACGACAGAATAAATAACGTGTAAAGAATATAAGTTAACAAAACGTACTCCTAATAAAACTCAGCGATTGTAATTCACAATCTCAGCAAAACTCTCTGCTTTCAAACTCGCGCCACCAACCAACGCGCCATCGATGTCCGGTTGCTTCATCAGCCCCGCGATATTGTCGGGCTTCACCGAACCGCCGTAAAGAATTCTCAACGTCTCGCCAGCCGCCGTGCTGTGCCTTTCCGCGAAAACGCGCCGGATAAACGCATGCATTTCCTGCGCTTGCTCCGGCGTCGCTGTACGTCCAGTGCCGATGGCCCAGACCGGCTCGTAGGCGACGATGATACGGTCGAGATCCGAGGCTGTCAACCCGCTGAGACCGCCGTTCAACTGTTGTGACACCACACTTTCCGCACTTCCCTGTTCTCGCTGATCGAGCGTCTCGCCGACGCACATAATCACGGTCAACCCACTCGCGATGCCGGCCTGCGTCTTCTTATTAACGTGTTCATCAGTCTCACAATAAAACTGCCGGCGCTCCGAATGACCCACAATTACATAACGCGCACCGACGTCGCGCAGCATCGACGCCAGCACCTCGCCCGTGTGCGCGCCTTCTTTCGTCTCCGTCGAACAATCCTGGCCGGAGACACGAACGTTAGAACCTTCAAGACGATCAGCTACGGTCTTGAGCGCTGTGAAAACCGGTGCGATCACCACTTCACAATGGTTCGCATTGGCGACCAGAGGCTTCAAAGCAAGCGCAGTATCAACCGCCTCGCCAACAGTCTTGTACATCTTCCAGTTTCCGGCGATTACAGGTTTACGCATGGTTATGTTTTGTCGGTGAGCGCAGCGACTCCAGGCAATTCGTCGCCGGCAAGGAATTCGAGCGTGGCGCCGCCGCCGGTTGAGATGTGCGTGATGCGATCTGCGACGCCGGCGCGCGTGACCGCGGAAACAGAATCACCGCCACCGACGATCACGGTGGCGCCGCGATCCGCCGCTTCCGCGACTGCGCGTGCGACGCCAATTGTTCCCTGATCAAACGGCGGTTCTTCAAACACGCCCATTGGACCATTCCAGATGATCAGGCGCGCGTCCTGTAACGCCGACGAGAAATGGTTCACAGTTTCAACGCCGATGTCCATGCCGGCGAGACCGATGTTAGTAAACTCGATGGGAATGGTTTTAGATACGATCTTCTCGCCTTTGACCGGCTCGTAACTGTCAACCACCCGATGGTCCGTCGGCAGCAGCAACGTGATGCCTTTGTCTTCCGCTCGTTTTTTGATGTCGAGCGCGGTCTGCATCATGCTGTCTTCAACTAACGACTTACCGACCGTAAAGCCTTCCGCTTTCAAAAACGTGTAGGCCATCGCGCCGCCGATCAGGATCTTGTCAACGCCGCGATCGATCAGAGCGTTGATGACCGGAATCTTATCCGAGACTTTAGCGCCGCCGAGTATCGCGACAAACGGATGCTCAGGCTGATTGATAGCCTTGCCGAGGTACTCGAGCTCTTTCTCCATCAACAAACCAGCCGCGGCTTTCGTGACGTGACGCGTGATACCGGCAGTTGACGCATGCGCGCGATGCGCAGTGCCGAATGCATCGTTAACATAGACGTCGCAAAGAGCGGCTAACTGTTTCGCGAAGTTGTCGTCGTTCTTCTCTTCTTCGGGGTGGGAACGAAGGTTCTCGAGTAACAACACGTCACCGTCGGCAAGCGCATTCACTTTCGACTCCACCTCTGGCCCAACACAATCTTCGGCAAACGCGACCGGCTTTTTCAGCAACTCGGAGAGATGTTCAGCAACTGGGCGCAGGCTATATTTCTCAACGCGCTGGCCCTTCGGTCTGCCGAGGTGCGACGCGAGTATCACGCGCGCGCCCTGTTCGATCGCGTATTGAATCGTTGGCAACGACGCTGTGATACGCGAATCGTCGTCAACTTTCCCGTCTTTGATGGGAACGTTGAAGTCGACCCGCATGAAGAGCCGCTTGCCGGAAAGATTCAGATCTCTAATGGAAAGTTTAGCCACAGAATATAATCCACAGATTACACAGATTCTTTTTAAAACATCTGTGTAATCTGTGGATGGATTTAAAGTCCTTTGGAGGCGATGTACTTGATCAAATCACGAACGCGGCACGAATAGCCCCACTCATTGTCGTACCACGAAAGCACTTTCAACATGCGCCCGCCGATCACTTTCGTGTACTCCGCATCGACGATCGATGAGTTTGGATTGCCTCGGAAGTCAATCGACACGAGCGGCTCTTCGCTGTAGGCAAGAATGCCGCGCAGCTCTTCATTCGCCGCGTCCTTAAACGCGCGATTCACTTCTTCCGCAGTCGTCTCTTTCTCCAGATCCATCACCACGTCAACCAGTGACACATTCGGCGTCGGCACGCGCACCGAAATGCCGTCAAACTTTCCTTTCAACTCCGGCATCACCAGGGCCACTGCCTTCGCCGCACCGGTCGAAGTCGGAATCATCGACAACGCCGCCGCACGCGCGCGTCGCATGTCTTTGTGCGGCAGATCGAGAAGCTGCTGATCGTTTGTGTACGAGTGGATCGTGGTCATCTGCGCCGAGCGAATGCCAAACTTTTCATGGACCACCTTTGCCACCGGCGCAAGACAATTCGTAGTACACGAAGCATTCGAGATGATGTTGTGCGCGGCCGGATCGTACTGCTCTTCATTAACACCCAGAACGATCGTGATGTCTTCATTCTTGGCCGGCGCGGAAATAATCACTTTCTTCACGCTCCCGTGCAGGTGCTTCTTCGCGTCTTCAGCTTTGGTGAAAATGCCGGTCGATTCAATCACGATCTCGGCGCCAACGGATTCCCAGTCGATCGCCGCGGGATCGCGTTGCGAGAACACGCGAAACTCCTCGCCCTCGACGGTGATCCCGTTTTCAGTCGAACTGATCTCATGATCGAGGTTGCCGAGCACGGAGTCGTACTTCAGCAGGTGCGCGAGCGTTTTGGTGTCAGTCAGATCGTTGACGGCTACAAAGTCGATGTCTGGATCACCGAGAGAGGTGCGAAAAATATTTCGTCCGATACGACCAAATCCGTTGATGCCAACCTTCACCGCCATCGCTGAAAACCCTCCAAAATTAGAATGAATTTGTTTCGATTGTGGGACACGATTTGTCGCAATTGTGGGACAGATCTGCCCGCTCACGCCTCACAAACGGCTTGTGAAAATGAAAGGCAAGATTATGCGGCGCGTTTCGGTGTGTCAAGCGAGCGTTTCGAGCAACTTTTTGAAACTGCATTTCCGCAGGTGACGTAGTAAAGGCTTGATGCTGTGGACCTTCGTTTGCCAGAATGTCCTGACTCTTCCTTTAATGTAACGGTTGAAATTGGAAGGAAACACTTAAGGAGCTCTACGTCTGATGTTTAATTTGATATTGCATAAGTTAGTCAAGCCGGTTGTTCTGGCATGTTTCGTGTTCGCCGGCGCGAACGCAGCGCTCGCGCAAGTACCGGTGTCAACTCCACGACCAACACCGGCGCCTAACGATCCGACGAGGCCGCCGGGACAGCCGAACATTCCCGGAACGACGACGCCGACCCAGAACCCAACAGCGCCTCCCGGAACACAGCAAACCAGTCCCACCTCAGTGCCGGGCGCTCCGGTGACACCGCAAGCAACACCATTGCCGACGCCGCCGGCCGGTAACGTTCCCGGCGGATCGACCGCTCCCAGCGGAGCAAACGAGCCTTTGCGCGAACCGGTGATCCCGACGTTTCAAGCGCGACCTCTGCCGCCCGTGCCGAGTCTTCAGCGTTTAGGCGTCGGTAGTGAGTCAGTGGCATTGTCGCTGAACGACGCGATCAAACGTGCGCTCGAAAACAACAACGACATCGAAGTTGCACGCGACGACGTTCGCTTTGCGGAGACTCAGTTGCGCGCACTCGAAGGCATCTTCGATCCGGTCTTCGCGATCACGCCGACATACGACAAGCGCATCTCTCCACAGCAAAGCTCGCTGGGCGGCGGTTCCGTGACCAGCACGACGACGTACTCGTGGAGTCCTTCGGTGGTGAAGCAGTTTGGCCGCGGCGGCGGAAACTATTTCCTCCAGTTTCAAAACTCGCGCACGAACACAAATAACAGTTTTAGTTTGCTGAACCCGTTCTACTCGTCGAATCTGTCGTTGAGTTTTACGCAACCACTCCTGCGAGATCGTTCGATTGACAACAATCGCCGGCAGATTCGTATTCAGCGCAAGCGGCTCGATCAGTCAGACGCCGACTTCCGCCAGCGCACCATCGACGTGATCACGCGTGTGCAACAGGCATACTGGGAACTCGTCTTCGCACTGCGCGATCAGCAGAACCAACTCGCGAACCTGAACCTTTCGCGCGAGAGCCTGCGCAACATCGAAGCTCAGATCGCTGCCGGCGCGAAGGCCCCGCTCGAGAGAGCTGAAGTGCAAACCGAGCTCGCCAATCGTGAGACTGCGCTCTACTCGGCGATCCAGGCAGTCGCGATTTCGGAGAATAACCTGAAGGTCTTGATATTCAAGGAACCGAACAGTCCCGAATGGTCGGCGCAGCTTACGCCAACAGACACGCCGAAGTTTGATACGAACCCGGTGAATCTAACTGATGCTTTGAAAGCTGCGCACGATAATCGTCCGGAGTTGCGTCGCTTGCGCTTGCAGAACGATATCAACGAGATCGATCTCCGCTTCTTCAAGAACCAGACCAAGCCGCAGATCGATTTGACTGGCACTGTCGCGCTCACGGGTCTTGCTGGAACGAACGTTAATTCTATTGTGCCTCCAGGGACTCAGGCGCCCATCATCGTCGGAAATCCGCTCCTTGAACCATCAGCGTTCTTACTCAAGGAGATTCAAAGTATTCAGACATCTCTTGGAATCCCGGTGGCCGTGCCACCGTTGGCCGTCGTGCAATCAAGTACTGTTAATCCGAGCTTGATCGGCGGTTACGGACGCGACATTCGTAACCTGTTTACTGGCGACACGCGCAACATCACGGTTGGCGTCGCGATCTCGTTCCCGTTCAAGAACAAGACCGCGGAAGCGAACCTCGCGGGCGCGCGGATTCAGAAGGAGCAGTTACAGGCGTCGGTGAGATCGCAGGAACAGATCATCGAAGTTGACGTTCGTAACTCCGCTCAGGCAGTTGAGTCAGCACGACAGCGAGTGCTTTCGGCTCGCGAGGCGCGCGTTAACGCGGAAGCGCAACTCGAAGGCGAGCAGCGCTTGTACCAGGTCGGCCGTTCCACAACGTTCCTGCTGTTCCAACGTGAGAACGCACTCGCGAACGCGCGTGCGTCTGAGTTGAGAGCAGAAACTGACTACAACAAGGCGTTGGCCGACTTGCAGCGTGCGACTTCAACGACGCTGCGGGCCAACAATGTGGTGGTCGAGGCTCCAGTGGCTCCTTAAATCGGGTAGTATTTCTCACGCAAAGGCGCAAAGGCGCAAAGAAAGACGCAATAGAATCTTGCGTTTTCCTTTGCGCCTTTGCGCCTTTGCGTGGAAAATCCTCATTAGCGATGCAAATCACCGCCAGCATCATCACGTTCAACGAGGAGTCGAATATCAAAGCCGCCTGCGAATCAGTCGCATGGGCCGACGAGATTGTAGTGGTAGACTCTAACTCGACCGATGCGACGCGCGAGCTCGCTGCAGCGTCGGGCGCGCGCGTGATCACGCATGCCTGGCCCGGCTTTGGCGCGCAAAAGCAATTCGCAGTGGAACAGGCAAAACACGAGTGGATCTTCAGTCTCGATGCTGATGAGCGTGTGTCAGACGAACTGAAGAAATCGATTGAGGAGTTGCGAAAAAAACCTGACGGTCAATTAGCTGATGGTTACGAGATCGCGCGACGCACGTTTTATCAACAACGCTGGATTCGCGGTGGAGGCTGGTATCCTGATCGACAGTTGCGACTGTTCAAGAAGAGTCGCGGACGCTGGAAGGAACGTCACATCCACGAGTCGGTCGCGATGAGTCCTGGCTCGCGCGTTTGGAAATTGAATGGCGACTTGTTGCACTACACATCGCCCAGTGCCGCACATCACCACCGCATGATTGGCGAGCGCTATGCGCCCCTCGCTGCGCGGCAGATGTTTGAAGAGGGACGGCGCACTTCGATGCTGGGCGTGGCGTCGGCTGGACCAGCGGCGTTTATTCGCAGTTTAATTTTGAAAGGCGGGTTACGTGACGGCTTTGCCGGGTTCACGATTGCGAGCTTCGCCGCGCACCACGCGTTTCTGAAACACTTGATGCTCTGGGAAAAACAGACCGCGGAAAACACGGATTCAGATGGCTGATTTGCATGTAGTTCCCCCTCTCTTCGGATATGTGGTCGCGGGAATTTTTGGCGCGATCATCGGCAGTTTCCTCAACGTTGTCGTTCATCGCGTTCCGCTCGAGGAGTCGATTGTCTTTCCAAACTCACGTTGTCCTTCGTGTGGCATGGCGATCGCCTTTTACGACAACATTCCCGTCGTGAGTTATATCGTGCTCGGAGCGAAGTGCCGGAATTGTAAAGCAGGCATCTCGTTTCGTTATCCCGCGGTTGAGTTGTTGACCGCGGCTCTGTTTGTCGCTGTTGCGTGGCACGATGGTCTCAGTGCTGCCCTGCCGTTCGATCTTGTTTTTGCTTCGGCATTGCTGGCGCTCGTTTTCATCGACGCCGAACACATGATTCTTCCGAACGTGAACACGTATCCGGGAATCGTCTTCGCAGTTGTCGCTCGCATAGTTATTCCCTACTTGACCGGCACGCCACACTTTGACGATCTGCCATCGCTTTCACAGGGCGCGCTCGCAGGCATGCCGCTCTGGGCCGTGTCGCTGGTTGGCGCGTTCATCGGCGCGTTACTCGGCGGCGGTTCGCTTTGGCTCATGGGTTGGACCTGGGAAAAACTGCGCGGCATCGAGGCGATGGGGCTGGGCGACGTGAAGATGATGTTCATGGTTGGCGCTTATCTCGGTTGGCGACTCACGATCCTGACGATCTTTGTCGGTGTCTTCACCGGCTCGATCATCGGCATCGTTCTGATGGTCCGCTCGGGCCAGCGAAACATGCAGATGCTGCTTCCGTTTGGAGTGTTTCTCGGGCTCGGCGCTATCGCGAGCTTGCTTTTCGGCGTACCTATTGTCGAGTGGTACGCAGGCCAATTCAGGTGACCTACCGAACTCGCTTCCAGGCAGGACTGACGATGATGGCGGGACTCTTCCTGCTGGCAGTTCTGTTTGCGTTCATTTTGTATGTGCTGGTCCCCGATTCGCCCGCCAAGCGTGGTCCAATCCTGCTCGCCTCGTTTATCGCGATTCTGCTCGGCAGTCTCCTCGGCTTGTTGTTTCTATTGCGCTGGTTGCTGCGACCTTACCACCAGCTAATCGGCGTGGCGCAGCGTGCGACTGTTGCGGATCAAATGCTGAAGTCGCAGGACGAAGCAGAGTTTGTGTTGGAGACGTTTCAGTCAGTAGTCACGCAGTTGCAGGAGCAACGAAAGGAACTCGAGAAACTCAGTGTTGAAGCGAGAGAGCGCGCCAACTCCGCTGAGAAGTTCAGTGAGCGTATCGTCGCGAGTCTGCCTTCGGGCCTGATCGCGTTCGATGGTGCGGGGTTGTCGATGGCAATTAACACACCTGGACGCATGTTACTGGAAGCTAACGGAACAGCGCTGGGCGAGTCATATCAAGAACTTTTCGGCGACCATGAAGAGATCGCGAGAATGGTCGGCGATTGTTTACAGACAGGAACGATATATCGTCGCACTGAGATCCAGACCACCACTCCCGAAGGCCGCATGCGCCGGCTGGGAGCGACGATCGCGCCGATCGAGTTGCCGTCCGAGCGCGGCGCGCTCTGTTTGTTGACGGACATCACTGAAGTCACTGAGTTGCGCGAACAGGTGGCGCTGAAGAACAACCTGGAAAGCCTCGGCGAGATGTCCGCGGGGTTGGCCCATGAGTTCAAGAATGCGATTGCAACGCTACAGGGCTATGCACAACTTTTACAGAGCCTGGAGCTGAACGATAAGGCACAAGTCGCGGCGGGTTCGTTGCTGAACGAGGTGCGCAATCTCTCGAGCATGGTGACGGCGTTTCTGAACTTCGCGCGCCCGCAGCCGTTGCAGTTGGAAGAGGTGTCGGTCGCTGAGCTGATACGTGATTGCGCTGAAGAGTTACAAATGGAGCTTGAGATTGATGCGGACGACTCGATCGTTATTCGTGCCGACGAACGGATGTTGCGAATGGCGCTGCTTAACTTAATACGCAACGCTGCGGAAGCCGCGCCAGGCGGACGTGTGTTTGTGCGGGCACGTGAGTCAACTATCGAAGTACGCGACACAGGCAAAGGAATTCCGACGGCTGATCTCCAAAAGATCTTCATCCCCTTCTTCACGACCAAGGCGAAAGGTCACGGCATCGGCCTCGCTTTAACTCACCGCATCATCACCCAGCACGGCGGCACCCTCACCGCGAGTAACTCACCAGAAGGCGGCGCTGTCTTCAGAATACAACTTCCAATCTAGCAAAGAACAAGTCAGGAAGAGGGGCTTGCCCCCGCACTTCGACGAGCGGGGGCAAGCCGCCCTTCCTAACTTGTTCTTGCCGGGAAGTATTCACTCCATCTTCGGTCAACGAGTTGCGCGATATCCTCGCGCACCACGAGTTCATCGGGAAAGCCTGGCTTCGTACGCGCATCGATGACTACCGGAGCTTTATACACAAGATGATGCCTCAGCACCGTAGTTTGCGAGGCATAGATATCCGCCGCCGGTTCGAAACGCGTCCACGTAGCCCACAAAAAATCAGGTGACGAACGCGCCACGCGTGCATCATCGTGCAAAACAATCAACGGCCAATTCGCAAACGCCGGTTCATTCGCCACACGCGTCGCCAGCGTCTCATCCTGCCCAAACGACTCGCCTTGCAACACCAAACACCCACCACAAAAAACTTCAGCCCGCGAAATCCAACCCGGCAACTCACCTTCAAAGCGCCGCGGCAACGTCCGCACCGGATCGCCGAGCCCGAGCATGATCGCCTTGCTGCCTTCATTTACTTTGCCACTCGTGTAGTCGAGCGTGTCCATCGACACGTTTGAAAAAACAAACAGATCACTTTCAGGCCGGAAACGTTCGAGCACGTGTTCCAGCAAACGCGGAAAATCTTTCAGATCCTGCGGCGTATCAGTGAGTATCAAAAACTTAGTCAACGATAGTTGGCCTTCGCCGAGAATGCGAAAACCGGAAACGAGCGCCTCGCGCCCGTAACGCTCACGCACGACTGCGGCGCACAACGAGTGAAACCCGGTCTCGCCGTAGGTCCAAAGATCGCGCACCGACGGCATTACGGTGGGAAACAGTGGCGACAGCAGCTTCTGCAAATAGTCGCCTATGAAGAAATCTTCCTGGCGCGGCTTGCCGACGACAGTGGCCGGATAGATCGCGTCGCGCCGGTGAAAAACCGCTTCAACGTTGAAGACCGGATAATCGTGACGCAACGAATAGTAACCGTAGTGATCGCCAAACGGTCCTTCAGGTCTTCGTACATGTGGCGGCGCATGACCGACGAGGGCAAACTCCGCTTCGGCTGCCAAACGGTGTCGCGCCTCCCCCAATGGATTTTTCGTGAGTTTGAGTTTTTGTCCGGCGAGCAAAGAAGCGAGCACAAGCTCAGGCACGTCTTCCGGCAACGGCGCGATCGCAGCGAGGATCAGCGCCGGTGGTCCACCGAGAAACACCGTTACGGGCAACGGCTGATCGAGACGCTCGGCCTCGTGATAATGAAAGCCGCCGCCCTTCTGAATCTGCCAGTGCAGTCCGGTGGAATGCGAGTCGTAGACCTGCATCCGGTAGATGCCGAGATTGTGCTTTTTAGTTTCCGGATGCTCTGTGTAGACGAGCGGGAGCGTAATGAATGGACCACCATCTTCCTGCCACGTCGTCAACACCGGCATCCCGTCGAGACGTGGCGGTCGATCGACTACCTGAGTGACGGGCGATCGTGAAGTGTTGGTTGTTCCGAGTTTCAGAAGATCGAGTGCGACGGAACGATGGTTCCAGAGTTCAGCGGGTTTGGGCGGCAGGATCGACTCGGCGATATGAACGAGCTCGCGCACCAGCCATTCCGGCTTTGGACCAAACGCGAGATCGATGCGTCGCTCCGTACCGAACATGTTAGTGACGACGGGATAACGACTACCCTTCACACGCTCAAACAACAACGCCGGTCCACCTTTACTGATGACGCGGCGATGGATCTCGGCCAGCTCAAGGCATGGATCAACCTCGGCTTTGATGGTGACGATTTCGTTTTCTCTGTTGAGTAGATCGAGAAATGTGCGCAGGCTCGGGTGCATTCGTAGCGTTAAGGCTTTTCAACGCTCCTGGGACGCGTCTTCACCGTTGAAGCTGGCTCACCCAGTCGCTTTTCAATCTCGTCGTGCGCGACTTCAGCGGCTTCAGCAACGTATGGCTGATGTGATTCGAGAAATGGTTTGATCAGTTCGAGCGTCTGAGCGTCGCCGGTGTGCGCGAGTGCTTTTAGTAGTCCGGCATTGGTGCGCGGCGTGTTATTCGTACGCTTGAGAAACGGATACAGCACATCCGGACTTTCGAGCTCCGAGAGGTAACCAACCGCCTGCTCCTGACGTCCCGAGTCGAGTTCATCGACGATGCGATACAAAGCCTCGGCTCGACCCATGCGATAGAGTGCCCAGTCGAGTGCGAGACGCACCTCTTTGTTCTTCTCCTGAAACCGGTAACCCTCGACGAGTTTACGTTGGTCGGTGGCAGCAAGCCGGGCGAGTGCTTCAGCACTTCGTTGCCGCACGAGCGCATCAGGACTGTTGAGTTGCTTTGCAAACTCTTTAGGATCGGAACGCGCGTCAACACCATCGATCGGCACTTGCTGCGCTTTCACGCCCGCGACTAACAACAACAGTAAAAACACTAAACTTAAATATCTCATAATTCTGATCCGCGTTCTTCCGCGTTAACCCGCGGCTTGTTTCTTTTTGAGAAGCGCCGTATTCAGATCCAAATCACTCACCGAAATCACTTCCACGTTCGGATACTTCTTCTGCAACTCCGGCAAAAACGCCTTCGCGTTGCCGACGATAATAATGTTGCTCGTCTTCGCATCCAACCTCGCACCGGCAAACTTCTGAATATCCGCGGTACCGATGGCCTGCACGTTGTTAATGTAACGATTGATCTCATCGAGACCGAGGCCATAGAGCGCGAGCGAGCCGACCTGGCCCACGAGACCATTCACAGTCTCGAGATTGCGCGAGAAGCTTCCGACCAGCACCGCCTTTCGTGGCGTTAACTCCACATCCGCAGGCGGCGCTGACGACAACCGGCCAATCTCACCCAGCAACAGCTCCGCCACCTGCGCGCCCGACTCGTTCTTCGTCTGCGCGGACGCCACGAATGGTCCAACATCACGACGCGCATCGAGCGTGCTGCCCGCGCCGTAACTCAAACCACGTTTGATGCGAATCTCCTGATTGAGACGCCCGGAATAACCGCTAAGCACGGAATTGGAAACTATGCCGCGGAAAAAATCCGGATCCTGACGATTGATACCCGTGCGAGCGAGATAGACTGCGGCCTGTCCCGCGTCAGGCTTGTCGATCACAACGATGCGGCCCGCTTTAGCAGTTGCGTTCTCCTTCGCGGGGCTAATCACCGGCAACGGCGTCGCCGGCTTCTGCCAATCGCCAAAGTATTTCGTTGCCAACGCAAGGCCATCCTTCGCATTGATGTCGCCACCGATAACCAGTATTGCGTTGTCAGGACGGTAGTAACGCGAATGCATCTTCGTGATGTCGGCAGCGGTGATGCGCGTGAGCGACTCAGACGTGCCACTGACCGGATGGCCATAAGGACTATCGCCAAACACCACTCGCGCTGCGACCATGCGTGCGAGTGAGCCGGGGTCGCCGATCGCGAGCGTGAAATTGTCGAGATACTGCTGTCGCAGCCGCTCGACCTCTTCACTCTTAAAAGTCGGATGGCGCACGACGTCCGCGAGGATCTCCATCGCCGGTTGAATCTTCGACGACATCACGTTGACGCTCGCAAACGATGAGTCCCAACGGGCGCCCGAATCGAGTGAACCACCAAGGCTCTCGATCTCCTGTGCGATCTTCGTGGCGTCGCGAGTCTGCGTTCCCTTGGTAAGCAAGTTGGCGGTCATGTCAGCCAGTCCAGCTAACTCAGGGGGATCAACTTCGCCACCGTTTTTGATCAGCAGTTGGGCTGAAATGAGTGGCGACTCAGTGCGCTCGATGACGATGACGCGCAGTCCGTTAGGAAGCGTTTGATCGACGGGCGTCGGAAACTTGCTGGAACGTGGCGGCGCTGGAGGAGGAGGCGTTGCCTGCGGTGTTTGCGCGACAGCAGTTTTAACGCAGAGGACGCAGAGAGTTACGCAGAGGGCCGCTGAGAAAAGGATGTTGCGAATCATTTTTACTGGCCCTCCTTCTTCGACGCTTGCGGCAGGTAGTACAAAACCAATCGATTCGAATCAGTGAAATATTTTTTCATCACGCGTTGAATGTCCGCCGCAGTCACCGCCTGCAATCGCGCGAGATCAGTGTTCACGCGAGCGGGATCGCCGAGCAGCACCGCAGCCTGTCCGAGCGCCAGCGCTTTTCCGTTGCCCGTCTCACGTTCACGCAGCTGATCCGTGACGAGCTGGTTCTTGGCCTTCTCTAACTCAGCCGCAGAGACAGGCGCGTCCTGCAGCTTCTTGATCTCGGCGAGCATCGACTTCTCAGCGTCTTCGGGTTTCTTTCCTTCGGACAAGATGGCGCCGATGGTGAAGAGCCCGGCATCCTCGAGAGCATTCTCATCGGAAAATACTTCCGCCGCGATCTGCTGCGTGTATACCATCGCGTGATACAGTCGAGAAGATTCGCCCGCCGTAAGAATCGCGTTTGCGACTTGCAGTGCATCCGCATCCGGATCCGAGAGTTTCGCGGTCAAATAAGTAAAGCCAACCCCGGGAAGATCGTTATGGCCATACTCGGTCACACGAATCTCACTCTTTCGCGGCGGCTCCTTTACACTGACGCGCGGCAGTGGCCGCGATGGTTTCGCAATTGGAGTGAAATACTTATCGACCCAGCCATCGAGTTGTTTCGGATCGAAATCGCCAACCACTACGAGAGTCGCATTGTCGGGCCGGTAATAAGTCGAATGAAACTCCTGCACGTCCTTAAGCGAGGCTGCATCGAGATCTTCGATGCTGCCAATCGTCGGGCGCTTGTAAGGGTGCTCCTGGAACGACTTCGATTGCAGCAGATAAAAGGCGCGACCGTAAGGCGGCGCAAGCACACTCTGCCGGTATTCTTCCTTTACGACGTCACGCTCGGATTTGAAATTCGCATCGTCGACATTCAACCCTGACAGGCGATCGGCTTCAGCCCAGATAAGCGTCTCGAGATAGTTTGATGGCACTACTTCGAAGTAAACCGTCACGTCGTCGTTAGTAAAAGCGTTATTGAATCCGCCTACGTCTTCCGTGAGCCGGTCCATCATCTCCGACTTCATGTTCTTCGTGCTCTTGAACATGATGTGTTCGAAGAGATGCGCAAACCCGCTGCGTTGATTCGGATCATCCTTTGAGCCGACGTGATACCAGACCTGGATCGCAACCGTCGGACTCGAATGATCTTCAACGCTCAGAACGCGCAGCCCATTCGCGAGCGTGCGGTCCGTGAACTTGAGTTGTGGCATTCGGGTTTGTGTTGATGCGACGAGAGGAGTGGTTACAAGCAAACAGGCGCCAAGAATTAAACGAAGTGACAAACGAACCATCAGGTTTCTCCGGTCTTAAAGGGGAGTCGTAAACTAATCGAGATCCAGCGGATTCCGGTAAGGCTTGTCTTTATCTTTTTCAGCCCGCTTCATTGCTTCCTGAAACTTCTCTTCCAGGATGCGGTCGCGGTCTTTCATCGAACTCAGTTCCTGCGCGAAGATCTGTTCGCGCATCTGTTTCTGTTTATCCAGGCCCTTTACCATCTCGTCGAATGACGCCAGCGGTTTTGCTTTCTCCTCGTGCGAGATGAGGGCTCCGGTTTGCGCATCAATCGTCAACGTTGCTTCGCAGCAGGGACAAATGATCGTAAACCTTGAACTGTCTGCCATAAGAACCTCCTAGCCGCGAGTAGTATAGCCACAAAAAAGCACAAAAGGCAGGAGCGCCAAAGGCGCAAGAATATGCAGGAGCGCCAAAGGCGCAAGAATATGCAGGAGCGCCAAAGGCGCAAAATATAATAGCCATCTATGAAGCCGGGTCGTGTCAAGAAATGAGTTTGGGTTGATTGGTTCACCCATCTATTCGAGATTCCACGTGGTTGAGATTGATTCTCGGTAAATACGTGGTCTCACTCAACGGTGCGACGCGG
>JBKPJP010000308.1:0-2082 GCA_046730735.1 Acidobacteriota bacterium
GGCTCTCGCACCTGGCTCGAAGATCTGATTGTCACGCACGTCAGTAGCAATGGCTCGGCGCCGCCTACCGCACTGCTCGCAAGCGAGGGTGACGAAGTCGCGAATTTCACGCTCCGCAATCAGGACGCGCGCGCGATTCACATTCGTGACTACCGCGGTAAAGCGTTGCTGTTGACGTTCATCTACACGCGCTGTCCCGTGCCTGACTACTGCACGCTCATGTCCAACAACTTCGCGCAGATCGATCGCGCGTTAGGACAGGATCCTGAGCTTTACGAGAAGACACACTTGCTCAGCATCAGCATCGATCCCGGTTACGACACGCCTGAAGTGTTGAAGAGTTACGGCGCCGCGCACACGGAGCGTTATGAGAAAGAGACTTTTGCACACTGGGAGTTTGCGGGTGGCACGACCGAGCAGGTGAAGAAGATCACAGAGTATTTTGGTCTAACTTATTTCCCCGACAAGGACCAGATCATCCACGCCTTAAGAACTGTCATCATTAGTCCCGAAGGAAAGGTCGTGAAGATCTACAGCGGTAACGACTGGAAACCCGAGGAAGTCGTGGAAGAGATAAAAAGACTTAGCCACAGATAACACAGATAAAAAATCCGATTTTTATCCGTGTAATCCGCGGCTAAACTCCCTTGAGCTTTTTGATCTCTTCGGTGAGTACAGGCACCGCTTCGAAGAGATCTCCGACGATGCCGTAATCAGCAATATCGAAGATCGGCGCTTCGGGGTCTTTGTTGATCGCGACGATTGTGCCTGAGTTCTTCATGCCGACGAGGTGCTGGATCGCGCCCGAGATACCGAGGGCAACATAAAGCTTTGGCGCGACTGTCTGTCCCGACGATCCAATCTGACGATCGATCGGCAGCCACTCGGCGTCGCAGATCGGACGCGAGGCAGCGAGATCGCCACCCAGAACTTCCGCCAGCTTCTCCGCCAAGACGAGATTGTCTTTGCTCTTGATGCCGCGCCCGACAGCTACGATCACTTCCGCCTTCGTGAGATCCACCGCCTGCTTCGCTTCCTGGAACGGCGCTTCCGGGTTCATTCGCACATCGCCAATATCAACGTTCACGTTTTCCACCCCAGCACCGCCACCCTTCGCCGCCTGATCGGGACGATAGGCGCCAGTCTGAAACGTCGCGAACACCGGGGCTTCACCATCGGAAACCACGTCCGCGTCGAGCTTGCCGAGAAAGATGCGTCGCGTGAATGCGATCTTGCCGCCGTCTGCTTTAGCGCGAATGCAGTCGCTGATCAGCGACTTACTAAAACGCGCCGCAAGCTTCGGTGCAAAGTCACGCACCTGATAGGTATGAGTTAAGAAAACGAAGTTTGGATCGACCTGCTTGACTACCTGCTCCATGCCATCGGCATAAGCATCAGGCGTGTAGTCCGCGAGCTTCGGGTTCGTTGCCGCGATCACTTTCGCAACGTCATAGCCCGCAATCTCCTGGGCAAACCCGGACACGTCGCCACCAAGCACAACTGCACTCACACTCTGTTGCAACTGCGATCCCAACGCCTGCGCCGCCGCAATCGCTTCAACCGAACTGCGGTTCGCAACCCCACCTTTATGTTCTATGAAAACCAGTATTCCGTTGCTCATCTGTATTAAAAGACCCGTGCTTCGACGTGTAATTTCTGCGCCAACTCCGCCGCTCCCACTTTCGCATCGCCATTCCCGAGCATCTGTGTTTGCTTCGTCTTCTGCGGCAGGTAGATCTTCTCGACGCGCTGGTGCGAAGGCCGGCCAACAATGTCCGCCGCCGGCGTCACTTCCTTTATCTCTTTTTTCTTCGCCGCCATGATGCCCTTGAGAGTCGCGTAGCGAATCTGGCTGATGCCCGATTGAATAGTGAGCAGCGCAGGCAGCGGCATTTCATACCACTGGTACCAGCCGCTCTCGAGCTCGCGCTTCACGCGCAGCTTGTCAGCCTCGGCGTTCAGTTCGATCACGATCGTCGCATGTGGAAGGCCAAGCAACTCGGCCATGATCACGCCGGTTTGCCCGTAGCCGTAATCGTCTGACTGCAACCCGGTCATAACTAGATCCGCCTTTTCATCACG
>JBKPJP010000309.1:0-12965 GCA_046730735.1 Acidobacteriota bacterium
CGCCACGCCTGACGAAATCAAAAAGGCCCGCGAAGAAGCAGAAAAGAAAATGTCGGCGGAGAATGCGCCTGCTCCGGAAGAAGTGGAGTTCTTCATCAGACTGATGGACCACAAGAAAGTCGGCGGGCTCATGCTTCCACACAAACTGACGTTTCTGACTGAGAACGAAGTCTCGGAAGAATTCGAGATCTCGAAATATCAGTTGAACCCGCAGTTCAAAGCAGACCTCTTCGAGAAACACTGAAGCGGGCCGCAAAAAGGCACAAAAGGCACATAAAAAGATGCGATATGAGTCTCTCCATTCTCGGGCGATAAGTGTGCTCATCGCTTTTGTTTTGAGCGTCTTTCCTTGCTTCGGTCAACTTGCGCCGGGCAGTGCGAGCCTGGAAGTGGTCGTGAAGGATCCGACGGGCGCCCTAATCAACAAGGCCCAGGTGCAGCTAGTCAGGAACGGCAAGCCGCAATCGCTTATCGCCACAAACCAGAGAGGCGAAGCGCGTTTCAACAAGATCACGCCCGGGCGTTATCAGCTTCACGTCGAAGCCGCGGGCTTCAAGACGCAGGACATTGACGATCTGGATCTCACCGGCGGTCCACACCAACGCGAAGTGACACTCGAGATCGATCCGATCAAAGTGGATGTCGACGTCGACGACGAAGCACAGGTAAAAAACACGAATCCAAACGGCGCCGCGTTTTCGAACGTTTTGACCCAGGAACAGATCGCTCAGCTTCCTGACGATCCGGACGAGTTTGAAAACGCCATCAACCAGCTCGCCGGCCCCGGCGCGCAGATTCGCGTCAACGGGTTCAAGGGTGGGAAATTGCCGCCGAAGTCGCAGATCCGCGAGATACGTTTTCGCATGAACCCGTACGCGCCGGAGAACCACGACGCGGGCTTTGGACTCGTCGACATCACCACCAAACCGGGCATCAACTCCTGGCACGGCTCATTCAACTTCGGCTTCCGCGATGAATCGTTGAACGGTCGCCAGGTGTTCGCGCCGTTTCGCGGTCCGGAACAGCAGCGTCGCTTCGGGCTCTCACTCGATGGTCCAATCTGGAAAAACAAAACGTCGCTGTTTCTCAATGCCGACGGCTCGTTGTTCTTCGATGCGCGCCCGATCTTCGCCACGGTTCCCAGTGGCACTGTTTCGGATCTCGCGTATCGACCGTCAAGACGGTTGAACCTCGATGCGCGTCTCGAACACGCCCTGACAAAAACTCACACTTCGCGTTTTCAGTTTCAACGCAACGCCAACGCGCAACACAATCTCGGCGTCGGAGATTTCGATCTTCCCGACCGGGGCTATTTCCAGGACCAGACCGAATACATCGCGCGACTTGGCGATTCAGGCGTGTTCGGCAAGAAGTTTTTCAATGAAGCGCGGTTGCAGGCGCGCTGGCTAAACACTGAAGCAACTTCGGTCAGCCTCGGCCGAACGATACTCGTGCCGGGTGCTTTTAACGATGGCAGCGCGCAGCGAGGCGGCGGTCGCAAGCAACTCGAATTTGAACTGGCAGACAACGTTGACTACGCGCTGGAAAAGCACGGCATTCGTTTCGGCGGTCAAATCGAGACCGGCGGTTATCGCAGTAACGATCGCACGAACCCGTTTGGCACTTTCCAGTTTGCTGATCTCGAGGCCTATGAAGCAGGACTGCCGACGCAGTTCACACAACGCATCGGCGATCCGACCGTCAAGTATCGCCAGAATCAATTTGGCTGGTACGTGCAGGACGACTTTCGCGTGCGCAAGAACCTGACGCTCAGCTTTGGCGCGCGTCACGAGTTTCAGAACCACGTGCCGGGTAAGTTCAACGTCGCGCCGCGCCTCGGTTTCGTGTGGTCGCCAATGAAGAGCGGATCGGTCACGATACGCGGCGGCGCGGGCATCTTTTACGACTGGTTTGCGGCGCAAGTTTACGAACAGACGCTGCGGGTTGACGGCGAGCGCCAACGCGATCTGATCGTGGCGAACCCGAGTTTTCCGAATCCATTTATCGGCGGCATCCAAAGTTTACCTCCGCCCAGCCGCATCCAGACCGATCCGGAGCTACAGATTCCCTACATTATTCAAAGCTCGATCGGTCTGGAGACGAACCCGTTTAAACGATTTCGGCTGATGACGAATTATCAGTATCAACGCGGCGTTCACTTGCTACACGGTCGCAATCTCAACGCGCCCGTGCCGGGACTTGGCCGGCCGGATCCGGCGGTTGGTAACATCACCAACATCGAATCGTCGGCCTACCAGTCGAGTCATCGTTTGATGATCGGTATCGGTCCGGCAAAGTTCGTGCAGGGACTGTTTTGGAATATCAATTATCTGCTGATGAAGAACACAAACGAGGCTGACAGCCCGTTTAGTTTGCCTTCAAACAATTTCAATTTCCGTGCTGACCGAGGTCCGGCGGCGAATGACTTTCGCCACCTGATATCCGGTTTCATCAGCAAACGATTGTGGGCCGGTTTTTCGCTCTCGACAGTGTTCCAGGCCACTTCCGCGTTGCCTTACAACATCACGACCGGCTTCGATAACAACGGCGACACGGTCATAAACGATCGGCCACTCGGCGTCGGGCGCAACAGTGCGCGCGGCGCGGCGCGTTGGGAGATCGGTTCGCGTTTGAGTTGGGGAAAGGATTTCGGACCAGAGCAGACGCAGGCAGCCATGGGGACGCAGGTGCGAATGATCCGCGTCGGCGGCGGCGATGGCGCGGCGCCACCGTCGATGTCGATGGGAGCCACGAAGAAGTACCGGCTCGAGTTCTACGCGCAGGCTTTCAACCTCCTGAACCACGCGAATCTCGGCGCCTTTTCCGGGATTCAAACGTCGCCATTCTTCGGTCAGGCCACTTCGGCACAATCGCCGCGACGGATCGAAGTGGGTTTGAGAATGAACTTTTAGCCACGGATTTGCACGGATTTTAAGCCTCGCTTGCCCCTCGAAAATCAGTCGGATACAATGACTGATTTTCGATATGGCCATTGATCGCATCAGTGTTAGGGGCGCTCGCCAGCACAACCTGAAAAATATCAACGTCGATATCCCCCGCGATCGCTTCACCGTAATCACCGGCCTCTCCGGTTCCGGCAAATCGTCCCTGGCTTTTGACACCATTTACGCTGAAGGACAGCGACGCTACGTCGAGTCGCTCTCGGCCTACGCCCGCCAGTTTCTCGATCAACTCGAAAAGCCCGACGTCGATTCGGTGGACGGACTTTCACCGGCCATTTCCATCGAACAGAAAACCGTTTCTCGCAGCCCGAGATCAACTGTCGGCACAGTAACGGAGATCTACGACTACATGCGCCTGCTGTTTTCGTCAGTGGGAATCCCGCATTGTCATATCTGTGGCGCGGCGATCACGCGACAGAGCGTCGATCAGATCGTGCAGAACGTGCTGGGACTACCCGAAGGCGAACGCGTGATGGTGCTCGCGCCGATCGTTCGCGGCCGCAAGGGTGAGTTCAAGAAAGAGCTGGAGAAACTCGCCAAGGAAGGATTTTTGCGCGCGCGCGTCGATGGCGAACTGCTTTCGCTCGACGAAGAGATCCGGCTCGACAAACGACGAAATCACACGATCGAAGCGGTTGTCGATCGACTATTGATCAAGACCGGCATTCGCGAGCGTCTGACTGATTCGATCAGAACCGCGTTGAAACTGACCGGCGGCGCCGTGCTCATTTCGATTGTCGATGGCGAGGAGAAGCTTTACTCGGAGCGGATGGCTTGTGTGAACTGCGGCATCAACGTGCCGCCGCTCGAGCCGCGCTCGTTCTCTTTCAACTCAGCGTATGGCGCTTGCAAACGTTGTCATGGACTCGGCACCGTGATGGAAGTCGATTCGCTGAAGTTGATTCCCGATCCATGGCAGACTCCGGAGCGGCTCGGATACATTGGCTCGCAGGACAAACAGGGTTCCGCATATCTGCGCAGCGCGCTGCTCGCGGTGTGTAAACACTTCAACGCTGATTCAAAAAAGCCATTTGCGGAGTTGCCGAAAGAAGTGCGCGACGGGTTTCTGAATGGCGTCAGCGGCAAGATAACTTTCAACCAGGGGCTTTATTCGTATCAGAACGAATGGAAAGGCGCGCTGCCGTGGCTGCAGGAGCGTTTGAGTGAGGCGCCTAACGAAAAGGTGCGAGTCGCGCTCGAAGAGCTCGTTTCGCCGACTGTTTGCATCGAGTGTAATGGACGAAGGTTGCGTTCCGATTCGCTGTCGGTACAGGTCGGTGGACGTGGGATTGCCGAATACACTTCGCTGCCGATCGAGGATGCGGTCACAGCCTTCGAACAGGTGAAGCTCAATTCGCGCGAGGAACAGATTGCTGGTCCAATATTACGAGAGATTAAAAATCGACTCCGATTCCTGGAGACGGTCGGGTTGGGTTACCTGACTCTCGATCGATCGTCGTCGACGCTCTCCGGCGGCGAAGGCCAACGCATTCGACTTGCGACGCAAATCGGATCGCAATTACGAGGCGTCTTGTATGTTCTTGACGAGCCGTCAATCGGACTTCATCCGCGCGACAATCAGAAACTCTTAGAGACGCTTGCGGCTTTGCGTGACCTTGGCAATACCGTGCTCGTCGTGGAGCATGATGAGGAAACGATCCGGCGCGCGGATTACGTCGTCGATCTAGGACCAGGCGCGGGGGCTCACGGCGGCCAGGTTGTAGCTGTTGGCACGGCCGCAGACGTCGCGGAGAATCCCGATTCGATCACCGGGCTTTACATTCGTGGCGCGCGGAAGATTGAGGTTCCGACGGAAAGGCGGGCGCCGAACGGGAAGTCTCTGACTATTACCGGCGCTTACGCCAATAATTTGAAAGAGATCGATGTCTCGTTTCCGCTCGGACTGTTGACTGTCGTCACCGGCGTATCGGGATCAGGCAAGTCTACGCTCGTTGAAGACATTCTCTACTACGCGCTCGCCCAGCATCTTTACGGCTCGTCGACCGAGCCGGGTCCATATAAAACTATCGAAGGACTCGAACACGTCGACAAGGTTATCGAGATCGATCAATCGCCGATCGGCCGCACGCCGCGATCGAATCCCGCAACTTACACGGGTCTGTTCACGCCGTTGCGCGAGCTCTATGCGATGCTGCCCGAGTCGCGTGAGCGTGGTTACAAACCGGGCAGGTTTTCTTTTAACGTCAAGGGCGGGCGTTGCGAAGCGTGCGAAGGCGACGGGATGAAGCGCATCGAGATGAACTTCCTGCCCGACGTGTACGTGCTTTGTGATGTCTGCCGCGGCGCGCGCTACAACCGCGAGACCCTCGCGGTGAAGTACAAAGGCAAATCGATCGCCGATCTACTTGACACGACGGTTGAGGAAGCACTACCGCTTTTGGAAAACATCCCGCAGATCAATCAGAAGCTACAGACGCTACTCGACGTCGGACTCGGCTACATCAAGCTCGGCCAATCAGCGACGACACTCTCCGGCGGCGAAGCGCAACGCATCAAGCTCGCCAAGGAACTTTCGAAACGGGCAACCGGCCGGACCATCTACATTCTCGACGAACCAACCACGGGACTGCATTTCGCCGACGTTCACAAACTGCTCGACGTGCTGCAACGTCTCGTCTCGTTGGGCAACACGGTGCTCGTCATCGAGCATAATCTCGACGTTATCAAGTCAGCCGACTACATCATCGATCTTGGCCCGGAAGGCGGTGAACACGGCGGCCGCGTCGTCGCTGCCGGCACTCCCGAAGAAGTCGCACGCTCCCGCCGCTCCCACACCGGCCACGTCTTGCGTCCCCTGCTGAACGGCAGGATCACACAGAACGGTAATTCCAACTATCGTCTCGCGCCATCTAAGCCGATGTCTTAATATGCATGGTATACTTTGCATATGGATATTTCGCTCGCCAACGTTAAATTAGATAAGACTGTTTTTGAGGTTTTCTCTACGTTCGAGGAAGCGGAAGCCGCTGATCGGGCATACTGGCATTCGCGTACTCCAGCAGAGAGACTGATCGCGCTTGAATTAATGCGACAGAGTGCATATGGATACGATCCAACTACCGCGAGACTTCAGAGAGTTTTTGAAGTTGCTCAACTCAAAGAAAGTTGAGTATTTGGTTATTGGCGGCTACGCAGTGGGTTACTACGGCCATCCTCGTCCTACCGGAGATTTGGACATCTGGATTTCCAACGCTCCTGACAACGCTGAACGCGCTCGTGAGGCCTTAGAAGAGTTCGGTTTTTATTGCCACATCGACATACTCTTAAAGGATAATCAGTTAGCCCGTATGGGTCGCCCCCCCTTCCGTATAGAAGTAATGACAACAATTGACGGAGTTAATTTCTCAGACTGTTATTCAGAACGTGTTGTAGCAGATGTCAATGGTGTCGAAGTGAGTTTGATCAGTTTGCACCGCCTCAAAGAAAATAAGAAAGCTAGTGGCAGATCTAAAGATGTTGCCGATTTGGAGAATCTTCCATAGTTATTAAGGGTAGCTTGCCATCAATCTACGACGACAACCTGAAGCCGCTTCAACTTGATGACGTAAAGACGTATCCGCTTGCCTCACGTAAGAGCAAAGTTAACCTGCAGGATTTTGCGAAGCCGATTGGCAACGATGCGTCGCTGGATGATTTCCTCGAGAGCTTGCCGAACGTGCTGGCAGTGCAGTCGTTGCGCGAGTTGGTTGAGCGAATGCATCGGGCGCGCGAGTTGAAGAAGCCGATCATCTGGGGGATTGGCGGGCACGTAGTTAAGACTGGACTCGCGCCGTTGATTATCGATCTAATGAACCGAGGTTACGTGTCGGGTATTGCGGCAAACGGTTCGGTGCTGGTCCATGACTCCGAGATCGCGATGGTTGGTTCAACTTCGGAAGACGTTGACGCGACACTTTCCGAAGGCGAGTTCGGCGGCGCTGAAGAAACGGGACAACTACTCAATGGCGCCGCGCGTGACGGCGCGCGAGATCAGATCGGACTCGGCGAAGCGGTGGGCCGCGCCCTGCTCGCACAAAATCCAAAGCATCGTGACTACTCGCTGCTTTGCGCCGCTTACGAAGCGAAGGTCCCCTTCACCGCACACATCACGATCGGCGGCGACATCGCACACTTCCATCCAAGCCTCGACGGCGCCGCACTCGGCGCTACAACGCACACAGACTTTCGGTGTCTCGCGGAGTTGGTGAGACGCATGGATGGCGGTGGCGTTTATCTCAACGTGGGCTCGGCAGTCGTGTTGCCGGAGGTGTTTCTGAAATGCGTGACACTCGTACGCAACCTGGGCCATCAGCTATCAGACATCACTACGGCCAACTTTGATTTCATTCAATCGTATCGGCCGTTAACAAACGTCGTGCGCCGCCCGACCGAAAACGGCAAGGGCCGTGGTTTTTCGATCACGGGCCATCACGAACTCACTATTCCATTACTCGCCGCACTGGTCTCGCAAACTCGCCCTTGACCTATTCTCCTCTTCCAAGCTATCCTGTCCGCTCTGAAATTGAAAACGGATTTCAATTTCGGGCGTACTAAGAAGCTCTAACAAGTCTAAACCTGCGGCGTTTGCCTTTACTGGAAAGGTTCTGGTCATGCGTTCGATCTTTACTCGCTCCTCATTAGTCTTACTGTTCTCAGTGATTCTGGTTCCAGCAGTTCTCGGACAAGCACCAACAAAGAAAACTGCCCTGCGTGGCAAGGTCGTCGATCCAAACCACGCCGGCATCCCCGGAGCTGATATCTGGACCTCCGGTACCGGACTTCCCTCCTCTTCGGTGGTCACGGATCGGAATGGCGAGTTTTCCCTCGCGCTCGAACCGGGCGAGTATCAAGTGCGCGTAGTGGCGGAAGGGTTCTCTGAAACCACTCAGACCGTAAGCCTCGCAGCAAATTCTCAACCCGTCGAAATCGTGTTACCCGTAGCCGCCTCGAGCGCGGTCGTGACGATCACTGATGCTTACGGCGTGAGCTCTGTGAACAGCGCGACCAAAACACTGACGCCTCTGCGCGACATTCCGCAATCCATTTCCGTTGTAACCAAGGAGCAGATTCGAGATCAATCGATGTCGAGTGTGGCGGACGTTGTCACTTATGTCCCCGGCATCACTTCGCACCAGGGCGAGAACAACCGCGACCAGCTTGTTATTCGCGGCAATAGCACGAGTGCTGATTTCTTTCTCAATGGTGTGCGCGACGACGTTCAATACTATCGCGATCTCTACAACGTCGAGCGCGTCGAAGCTTTGAAAGGACCAAACTCAATGATGTTTGGTCGTGGCGGCGGTGGCGGAGTTATTAACCGCGTTACGAAAGAGGCCGGCTTCACTTCCCTGCGCGAAATCACTTTGCAAGGCGGCTCTTTCGGAAACAAACGCTTTACCGGCGACTTCGATCAACCGTTCGGCAACAAGATCGCTTTCAGACTCAACGGACTTTACGAGAACTCCGGCAGTTTTCGCGACCACGTCGACCTCGAACGTTACGGGATTAATCCAACCGCCACTTTCATCGTTGGTCCAAAAACGGCGGTCAAACTTTCCTATGAATACTTTCGCGATTGGCGTGTTGCCGATCGAGGCATTCCTTCGTTTCACGGACGGCCTGTCGACGTTCCCATCGAGACTTACTTCGGCGATCCGGACAACAGTTGGGTCCGCGCCGGCGTGAACCTGGCTTCGATCAACATCGACCACCAGGCCGGCCGTTTCAATATCCACAACCGCACGATGTTTGGCGACTACGATCGCTTCTATCAAAACTACGTGCCGGGCGCGGTCACCGCTGACAAAAATTTTGTCTCGATCTCGAGCTACAACAACGCCACGAAGCGTAACAATATTTTCAGTCAAACCGATGTGACCTTCGCGGCTTCGACCGGCCATGTGCGTCACAACTTCCTGGCCGGCACTGAATTTGGAAGACAACTTACCGACAACTTGCGACATACCGGGTTCTTCAACAACAGCACGACCACGACTCTCGCGCCATTATCGAATCCCGTAATCAACACTCCAATCACCTATCGTCAGAACGCAACCGACGCCGATAATCACGTTCGTACCAATCTCGGCGCGGCGTATGTTCAGGATCAGATCGAGATCAATCGCTATTTACAGGTCGTGACTGGTGTTCGCTTCGACTACTTCGATCTGCAATTCCGTAACAACCGAAATAGCCAGGAACTCCGGCGCATCGATCGCCTCGTTTCGCCGCGCGCAGGTGTGATCGTCAAGCCAATTACGGACCTGTCGATCTACGCGAACTACAGTGTCGCGTACCTACCGAGCTCCGGTGATCAGTTCTCGCAACTAACCACCATCACTCAACAGGTAAAACCCGAGAAGTTCAGCAACTACGAATTCGGAGCCAAGTGGGACATCCGTCGCAACTTATCGTTAACTACAGCGCTCTACCGGCAAGACAGGACCAATACCAGAGCGACTGATCCAAACGACCCGACGCGAATCCTACAAACCGGCAGCCAGCGCACGAACGGTTATGAACTTGGACTGAACGGATTCGTGACGTCGAAGTGGAGTATTGCCGGCGGCTACGCTTATCAGGATGCGTTCATCAACAGCGCGACGGTCTCCGCGATTAAGGGCGCGCAGGTCGCACTCGTGCCGCATCACAGCTTTTCGTTGTGGAACAACTACAAAGTGCTGCCGCGGCTCGCGCTCGGACTCGGAATCGTTCATCGTTCGGACATGTTCGCAGCTGTGGATAACACCGTCGTTTTGCCCGGCTACACACGCGCCGACGCAGCGGTGTTCTTCTCGATAACGGAAAAGTGGCGGCTGCAAGCCAACCTGCAGAATCTATTCGGCACGCAGTATTACCTGAACGCGGACGGCAACAACAACATTTCGCCGGGCGCGTCGCGCGGAGCCCGTGTGGCGCTGATCGCCAGGTTCTAGTAAACTTGCGCGCACCGATGGACGCTCAAAAACTGGAACACTTTCGTAACCTTCTTCTTACTCAACTACGTCAATACACCGAACAGATCCGCACCGATCAAGCGGCGGCACTGGAGCTTTATGACGACGGGGTCAAAGACAGCGTCGATCTTTCAGTGCAGGACTTGAACAAAGAGATCGCGCTCCGACTTGGCGAACGCAGTTCACAAGTCGTGGCTGATATCGATCAGGCTCTCTTGCGGATTAAAGAAGGGCGCTACGGGATCTGTGCACGTTGCAGTCAGCCAATCGACGAGCGTCGCCTCGAAGCCCTGCCCACCGCGCGTTATGATGCCGCCTGCCAGGCCGCGATTGAAAGCGCCGACGGCGAAGAAGATTTACCAACGCTTTAGTTAAGCCTTCGGATGCGCTTTGTCGTAGACCTCGATTAACTTCTCCATCGAAACGTGAGTGTAGACCTGCGTGGTTGAGAGCCGCGCATGGCCCAGTAGTTCCTGGATGTCGCGGAGGTCTGCGCCGCTGTCGAGCAGGTGCGTGGCAAAGGAATGGCGCAATGCGTGTGGACTGATGTTGTGCATGCCCGCGCAAAGCAGTATGTACTTATCAACCATACGGCCAACAGAGCGCGTTGTTATTCGTGTTCCCTGGTAGTTAAGAAAGAGCGCTTCCTCGTCGCGTTTTGAAATCGGAGCGTTGAGGAGAAACTTGTCACGCACCCCAAGGTAGTTTCGAATCGCGACGCCAGCCGGCTCACCAAAAGGTACGATCCGCTGTTTCCTTCGTTTGCCAGTCACGCGCACGAGCTTATTGCTGAAATCAACATCCGCGAGATTGAGCGTCGTCAACTCCGCGACGCGCACGCCCGTGGCATACATCAACTCGAGCATCGCGCGATCTCGTTTTCCCAGGTCAGTCTCCGGATCGGGCGACTCGATAAACCTGATCGCTTCGTCAATTGAAAGATGCTTGGGAAGTTTCTTCTCCTGTCGCGGCGTCGAAACGAGCTTCGCCGGATTGAGTTCCAGCATTCCTTCGCGCACCAGAAACTGAAAGAAGGTGCGCAGAGCTGCGAGCTTGCGCGCGATTGAGGCCTTCTTTTTTTGCGCCGTGTGCAGCGATGCGAGCCACTCACGAATCGTGAGATGGTCTATCGCGGAGATCTCAGGAAGCGTTCGCTTTCCATTTTTTGCCGGTGCGAGAAAATCGAGAAACTGTTCGAGGTCGCTGGCGTAGTTGCGTAAGGTGTGTGAGCTGACGTTGCGTTCGTAACGCAGATGTTCGAGGAATTGCTCGATCAGCTTTTCCATTCGTTGCTACCAATCCGCTGCGGCGGCAGACTTCGGAGCATAATAACCTTTCCGCGAACGCACGCGAACATCATTTCGTGATTTCACACGCAAGTCGAGATTGTGCAAACGACCATCACGATGTTCGCCACCCGGGTAGTAACTCAAAACATACTGCTGCCTGAGATCGGCCGCGATTTGATCGAACGCGTCGTCAAGCTGATCCGTTGTCTTGGGAAGATAAACGGCGCCGCCGGTTTGTCCGGTTAACTGCTCCATGCGTCGTTCAGCGGCGAGTGCGCGAACGTTGGCGCCTTCATACAATCCGGTTTGGACCACGTAGATCTGGCAATCGTCAGCGAGGACGTGCTGCACGACAAAATCGAAATCGCTGCGGCGACTGGTGGTTTCAATACCGTCTGAAACGATCACCAGTATCCTGCGTCCGGCATATGGTCGTAAGTAAGTGGCGGCATCGATGATCGCATCGAACAGTGACGTGCCGCCTTCGGGCCGGCCAAACGTCGCGATGGTATGTTCGAGACGCTCGACGTCGTTCGTCAGTGGTTGGGCCAGGTAGCTATCGGTACTAATCGAATAGATCGCGGCTTCGTCCTGCTTGCGCATCACCTTTCGGAAGAAGCGAATGGCTGCTTGTTTTTCAAACTCGCGCGCGGCGTCGAGACTACCGCTATTATCGAACAACATTGCGAGACGCACGCTCGTTTCCGATCGCGTCAGATCGCTGAGCGGCCGCAACTCACCGTCAACGCGGAGCTCAAAGTCGTCCAACTTTAAATTGACGACTGCATTGCCGTGCTTATCGACCACTGACGCCGGAATGGGAACGAGATTCGAGCTGATGCGGACAACGTCGTCCTCCTCGACCTCGTCGCTCGTCTTTTTTGAAGTAGTTCCGGATGAACCAGAACCAGGTCTCGCCGGATCGGCGATCGGGCGTGGCGCCGGCTTGGGAGTTTTTCCGTCCTGTCGTCTGCCTGACTGGCCATGTGCAGACAAGGCCGCGCAAACACAAAGTCCGATCGCGATCAGGAGCACCAAGACGTGGTTCAACCAGCCTGCGCCATCTCTTGTCTTTGGTGATTTTGCTCGAGCCACTCTGCCCATTCTTTCAAGGCCAATTCAACTTGCAACTGCCGGCGTTCCCGCTTTTTACGTACTTTGCGCCGCGCGGGTTCGGGGAGCGGAGGTAAAAGCGCAAAAGTGATGTTTACCGGTTGAAAGTTCTTTGCATCCGCATGGGAAACGTAATGCGCGAGAGCTCCGGTTGCGCTGCGGGCCGGAGCCTCCAGTAACTCAGCGCCCGATGCGAGCCGCGCCGCGTTCACACCTGCCAGCCAGCCCATTGCTACTGACTCGACGTAACCTTCAACTCCCGTGATCTGGCCGGCGAAAAACAGGTTAGGACGTTCGCGCATCTGCATCGTTGCCTGGAGCACGCGCGGTGAACAGATGTAAGTGTTGCGATGGATTTGTCCAAACTGAAGAAACTCCGCGTTTTGCAATCCGGGAATGAGTCGCAACACTCGCGCTTGTTCGCCGTAGCGTAGATGATTCTGAAACCCCACCAGGCTGTATGCGTCAGCCATTAAATTTTCCTGCCGCAACTGCACGGCGGCGTAAGGCTCGCGACCGGTGCGTGGATCGCGCAGCCCGACGGGCTTCATCGGGCCGAAGCGCAGCGTATCGACGCCGCGACGCGCCAGTTCCTCGATCGGCAAACAAGCCTCAAACCACCGCGTCTCCTCAAAGCGTTGTAA
>JBKPJP010000310.1:0-5232 GCA_046730735.1 Acidobacteriota bacterium
GGTCTTGCCTTCGTCGTTACTCCTGAGAATGACGCCGCCACGACCGATTGCCCAACCTTCCTCATCGTTTAAAAATTGAACGCTCAACAAAGTTACGTTTACATTCGTCGGAACCGGCGTCCATGTTTCGCCGCCGTCCGTAGTGCGCAGCAACGTGCCCCGTTCTCCCACTACCCAGCCATCCTTGTCGTTGCGAAAATCGACGTGATAAAGCGTTACATTCGTGCCGGCGTTCTGCTTTGTCCAACTCGCACCTTCATCGCGTGTAAATAGAATCGTGCCGCCATCGCCGACGATCCAACCGCGTTTATCACTGACGAAATCTATGTGGATCAACTCAAGGCGACTCGGCGCACGCTGGCGACGCCAGGTTTCGCCACCGTCGTCCGTGTAAATAAGGATGCTGTCGACCACACGCTCGCGCTTACTAATCGACCCGACGACCCAGCCCTTCTTCTTGCTCGAGAAGCGCACGCTGTACAACTCGACATCGGAGCCTTCGAACTCCTCGGGCGCGAACACTCTCGACTGACTCCAGCTCGTGCCGTCGCGCGTGATGAAGATCGAGTTACCGGCGAGGAGAAATCCGGCTTCCTTGTCACGAAAGTAGATGTCGTTTATGCCGGCCTTCGTGCCGACTTTTTGTGGCATCCAGGACGTGCCGCCGTCTTCAGTGTGACTCAGAAAACCACCATCGCCGCCGACCCAACCTCGTTTGCTGTCGAGAAAGTAGACGGTGTTGAGATCGTTTCCGCCGGTGTTGATTTTGAAAGGCACCCAACCGCTCTGGGCGCGCGCCGCGGTGATTAGCGTCAACAACACACCTGCGGCCGCAGAAAACCGCATTAGCTTTAAGGTTTTAGTACGCATACTGAATTTGTTTTCAGTTTTGTACCTTAAAGGAGGGGTTTCGCGCAAAGGCGCAAAGCCAAGACGCAAAGCCGCAAAGAGAAAACTCTTTTCTTTGCGGCTTCGTCGATCGTGGCGTCTTTGCGTGAAACTTTCTTACGGCGTGGCGCCGGTCACACGGTAAACACGTCCTTCGAAAACAACCACCACGCGTTCGCCTAACGAGAAGTAACTGCCCAGCTTCGGATTCTGCTTCAACAACGCGAAGTATTCGTCGCTGCCGAATACAAGTGTCGTTTCCGGCATACCCATGACGGCTTTGAATTCCGAGTCAGTCCATACGCTGTTGATCAGGTAGAAGGTCTTACCTTCAACACGGCGGACGGCATCTGTTCTCGTGTCGTCATCTTTCAGACGAGCCACTTCCTGCTGCGCACGTGCGGCCTTGCTCTGTTGGACAGCATCAGCACCGGTTGACATCCGCACTTTCGGCGCCGGCGCCGCGGTGCCCGAGCTCATACCAGTCAGACCACCGAAAGTTCTATTTGTGTTAACTGAGGAGTCCACGATACCAGGCTGGACGCTGATAGGACGGTTATCGGTTATGGTTACGGCGTTCTCGAGAGCGAGATACGACGTGTAAGGCGTCACGATGCCGTAGCGTGTCCCTAAATCCACGATCTCATCGCGCAACTCCTTCTGCTCGCCGTTCGAACGCACCTGCTCCATCAGCCAACCGACGCGACGAGTGGCCCAAAGTCGTGGCAGATACTCGTTCGCATCGCTGCGCAACGGAAAACTCAGGTTCGAGTAGGTGTATGTTCGCGTGACGCCACCGGATCTGCCCGTGAGCTTTAGTTGCACTGAACTGAGATCGGCTGCATTGCTGTAACGCCCGATCATCGTCACCTGCGAACCACGAAACACATCGGGTATTGCGCGTGGATAGATCAGATCTGTTTGCGCGCCACCGAGGTCGAGTTGCAGCTCAGTCAGGACCGGGTAGTTAACTTTTGAAAAGAAGTTCGAGACTTTAACTTCGAGATCCTCTTTCGGTTCGACGTAATCCGCCACGCCGCCATTCTCTGTAGCGAGTTTGTCGAGCAACGTCGTGTTGACGTTGTAACCAACACCAAACGTAAACAATCTCACGCCGGGTTTGGTCGCCTTGCGCACGTTGTCGACGATCCTGTTCACGTTCGTTTCATCAACAGTCGGCAAACCGTCAGTCATAAACACGAGCATCTTCGGCCGCTCGCGATCTGAGTCGATGAATTGACGGAGGGCCGCCAACAGCGATTGATTGATATTGGTCCCACCGACGGGTCGCAACGATTTCACGAAAGCCTCGCCGCGGGCGCGCCCTCGTTCGTCGGCAGCAATCATTCCTGCTTCCATCAAATGTTCTTCACCGGCGAACGAGATGATGTTGAAACGATCCTGCGGGCGCAGAATTCGCACGCCGTAAAGCAGTGCGGCGCGTGCCTTCTCCATCTTTCCCTCTTCCGCCATCGAACCGGAAGTATCGACTACAAAGACGACGTCCTTGGCCGAGTATTCCTGTTCGGACCAATCGTCCTTCGGCGAAATCATCAACAGGAAGTAGCCGTGTTTTCCGGCTTCGCGATGCGTCAGGAGCGTGAGACCAAAATCTTCTTTCGAAATGGTATAGAACAACTGAAAGTCCTGCGCCTCTTTGCCGTTCTGACTTTCAAACGAAACCACGGAACGCCTGTCGCTGCTGCGTTTGACGTCGATGACGTGCGTTGGCGAATAAACGTTTCGCAGCGGCTCTTTGCTCTCAACTTCAACACGTCCGGCGACCGAACCGATTTGGGCCACCTGCCGGCCAGTTCCCAACGGATAGCGATATGAAACGGTGCCGCCTTCAGCCCGTACGACCTGCGTGTAAGTGATCTCGAGTTTCTTGTCTGAATGCGGGAGGATTGGAAAGATGCTCGCCTGGAACAGGTCCTTACCGGCGTATTCGAGCAATCCCGGATCTCGTTGACGGCGCACGATCTCGTCGTAAATGCGACGCGCTTCTTCGCGAGTTCGTACCTCGCCCACGAGTCGTCGATCCCCATCCCAAATTGCGAACTCGGCCACTGAAGCCGACTCCGGAATCGGAAACAAGTAAGTTCCTTCGAGGGTGACGTTGGTGTCGTTGCGAAATACCTGTTCGACGTGAGTCGTCGCGACTTGTGAACTGATCGTCGTATCAATCTTGATCGACTTGATCGGAAGCGCCCGCGGCAGTGTGATCTGCGGCAGTGGCCGCGGTTCGGGGCAACGGCGGCACGGACCGGGAACGATGATTCCCTGCCCGCTCGCGACTGTCGCCAGACCTGAAAATACCAAAAACACCAATAAAAGCCGCATTATTGTGGTTTGCAGTTGCATAAAAGTCTCCCCATCCGGACGTTGACACCGCTTGCTGGAGATAGAACGGACGCCTTGCGAGCTTCTTGCGTCTTAGTGCAACTCGCGGAGACGTTTATTGAAGATCGAGACCACGATGGCCACCGTGGTAACGACTAACCCGCCGACAGCGAGGGTGCGTTGCGGGCCGAAGTGGTTGGATGCTGCGCCCGCTACGATGTTGCCAATGGGCAGCGTTCCCAGGAACGAGAGAATGAACATGCTCATCACGCGACCGCGCATCTGATCGGTCACAAGCTTTTGCAACAAGGTGTTGATGAGCGCTACCGAAATCACGAGGGCGAATCCGACGCCAAATAGAAACATCAGCGACAGCCTCAGCCGCGAAGACAACGCAAAGCCCGTAATGCATAACCCAAACACTATCGCACCGCCCAGGACGAACCAGCCTTTTCTTCTGAAGTCGCCGAGATAAGCAACCAGCAAGGCGCCGAGTAAGGCGCCGCAACCCGCGACGCCCATCATCAACGCAAGGCCGGTTTCCTGAAGCTTAAAGATGTCGCGCGCATAAAGCGGCACCATGCTGAAGTAAGGCGCACCGAACAGACTGTTTACGGCCGACAGCAGCAACAACGACGACACACGCGGGCGGTTGCGTACGTAGCGAAATCCCTCGATCAGATCGCTCCACAATGCGCGTCGATCCTTCACCGAATGCGTCTGAGTATTTGCACGATACTGCGGACGCACCATCGCGAGCGCAACCACTACCGCGATAAAAGAAACTCCATTGGCGTAGAAGCATCCGGCAAGACCGAACACACGAAACGCAACACCAGCGAGCGTTGGTCCAACTACACGTGATAATTGAAACTGTGTTGAGTTCATCGCAATCGCGTTGGTGAGGTCTTCGCGACCGACGAGATCGTAAGTCATTGCCAGAAACGATGGACTCGCGAGCGCCATGCAGCAACCTGTTACAAACGAAAACGCCAGCACCATCCAGCGATTCACGACATCGGTCGCTACGAGTGTCGCGAGGCCGAGGGCCGCGAGTCCCGCCACCACTTGCGTGTACATCATCAGCCGGCGTCGATCGATCAGATCGGCGAAGACTCCGCCCGCGAGTGTGAAGATGAAACCGGGCGCCGTCGCCATGAACGCGTCGAGTCCGAGCCAGAAAGGCGAGTTGGTCAAATGGAGGACGAGCCAACCCTGCGCAACCGCCTGCATCCACGTCCCGACATTCGAAAGAAAGGCTCCGATCCAGAAGAGACGATAGTTGCGATTCGAAAGAGCGCGGAACATTCCGCTGCGGCGGGGTGTGGACATGAAGTCAATAGTCTTAACACAATCCGTGTAATCTGTGGATGGGTCCTACTGCCGGCGCCAGGAAGAAAGCGAGCCGCCGCGGGCGCCGCGACGTACGGCTACGACTTCGGAGAGGATTGCGAGAGCGACTTCTTCTGGAGTAACAGCGCCGATATCGAGGCCGATGGGGGCGTGAATTTTTTTGAGCTGCTCGTCGGGAACCCCGGCCTCGCGTAGTCGATCGATAACGATCGAAGTCCGTCGCTTGCTTCCGATCAAACCAACATAGTCAGGATTGGCGCGCATGACCGCATGCATGCATTGTTCGTCTTCGTTGTGACCTCGCGTCACCACCGCAACGGAAACACCCCGACCATTGCCGACCGCTTCTCGCACCGCCGAACTCCAATCGTCAGCGACTATCAGTTCGATCTGTTCTTCGGGAAAACGTCCGCGCTCGAGAAACTCTGCGCGGTCGTCGAGCAAAGTCGTCTGATACCCTGCCAGCGCGGCGAATTTTGCGAGCGAAGCCCCGACATGTCCCGCACCACACACAACGAGTCGCGGAGCCGGTTGCAGACGTTCAAATAACAGCGACGTGTCAAAGGAACTGAGATTGAAAAGACGCGTCTCTTCACGTGAGGCAAGAAAAGTTCTTGCCTGATCCACAACAACTGAATCGAGTTCCGC
>JBKPJP010000311.1:0-3228 GCA_046730735.1 Acidobacteriota bacterium
TAAACCGTGATGCCGATGTTCATTGCACTTTCAAAGTAGCAAAAAAGGTTGAGGCAGGCGACCCTCGCTATCGCCTGCCTCTATCTCAACTTGACTCACCTTCTGAGAGGGGGGGCAAGTGAGGGCGGGAGTATATTCCCGCTTTTGATTTTTAGCAATGATTCCTGCAACACGATTCGCGGCTTTTATATAAGAAAGATTTAGCGAAAAGATAAGCGATTCTTTTGCACCTGCGTGGCCAACTGCTTGAGCGCCGTAAAAGCGCTATAATGTGACCACGAACGAAGGAGTTTTTGATGCCGAAGATTAATGATATTGAAGAGACGCCGAACCCGAATGCGGTGAAATTTATTTTGCGCGAACCGGTCAGCAACGGGGTCGCGCGCCAGTATGGTTCAGCGGACCTTGCGGAGAACGATCCGCTGGCGAAGTCGTTGTTTGATGTTGGACACGTGGTCTCTGTTTTTTACATGGACAAAATGATCACGGTCGAGAAGGACGACGAGGGTGATTGGGACGAACTCTTACCGGCGCTCGCGGTGCCGATTCGTGCCGCGGAAGCGGTGAATGGTGCGGCTGCGGCAGCAGCCGCTGCGGTTGGTGGTCCAATAGCGGCGGTGACCAGCGACGATCCGAGATTGTTGAAGATCAACGAAATTCTGGATGAGAAAGTCAGGCCGGCGTTGATGGGCGATGGCGGCTATCTCGAGATCATCGGCTTGAGTGATCACACGTTGAGCATTCGCTATCAAGGCGCTTGCGGCAGTTGCCCGAGCTCGCTCACCGGCACGTTGATGGCGATCGAGAGCATGTTGAAACAGGATGTCGATCCTGAGTTGGAGGTTATTGCTGTTTAATCCACAGATTACACGGATTATTCTGGAACCGAACCTCACGTCGCGCGTGTAAACCCCTGGTTTTATCCATCCCGCATTTCCTTCGACAGGAGTTTTCTATGCGCCTACCCGTCATCGCACTCGCGTTGAGTCTTTGCCTGAGTGTCTCCGCCGTAGCCCAAAAGAAAGCCAAACCCAACACTGAAGAGGACGCGGACGCCGCCCAACAACGCACCATCGCGATCTCGCTCGTCTCCACTCTCGCCGACGAAGCTCGCAGCTTCAAGGATCAGACGCGTCGTGCGCGCGTGCAGGCACGAGCCGCCGATGTGCTCTGGGACAGCGACCCCGAACGTGCTCGCGAACTCTTCCGGCGCGCGTGGGAAGCGGCCGAGATCGTTGATTCGGACACCGTGAAGAAACGCGCCGAGGAGACGCGGCGACTCGAGAACGCAGGTGAACCAGTGGTAGTGCGCGGCGGACCGAGTTTGCGCAGCGAAGTGTTGCGCCTCGTGGCAAAACGAGATCGAAAACTCGGCGAAGAGTTTCTCAAAGCGCTCGATGAAGCGGCGGAAAAGGAACGCTCGGAAGCAGCGACCAATCAACGTCTGAACAATTCCGGCACGCGCGCGGGGGCATCGCAGCGTTTGCAACTGGCGCGCAGGCTGGTCGAAGAAGGCGAAGTCCAGCGCGCGATGGAATTCGCCGCACCGGCACTCGACACAGTCAACATCGATTCGATCTTCTTCCTCTCGGCACTGCGCGAGAAGAACACACAGCTCGCCGACTCGGCTTATAGGACTTTGCTCGCCCGTGTTTTACGCGATCCAAACTCCGACGCCAACGCCGTCTCAGGCCTGTCGTCGTATCTCTTCACCCCGTTCTTATACGTGACGTTCGAACGCAATGGTGGCTCGAATCAAAACCGCGGGCGCGGTCCAACGCCGCCGCCTGCCGACATCGATCCAACCTTGCGAAACAACTTTTTCAAAGTCGCTTATCAAGTATTGATGCAACCGCTGTCGGCGCCAGATCAGGATCGCACCACCTCCGGGCAGACAGGCAAATATCTAGTCATCAAACGACTGCTGCCGCTGTTTGAGCAGTACGCCGCCGACATCGCCCCAGGTCTGCGAACACAGATGACCGCGGTCGCTTCGTACGTACCGCCCGGTATGCAGCAAGGCGAGAATCGTGCGGTTAGCAATGGCATTCTGCCGGAGGAGTCTGAAGGCGATCCGTACCAGCGCATGCAGGAACGCCTGGATCGTGCGACCAAGGCGGACGATCGTGATGCGATTTACGCCGATTATGCGGTCGCGTTTAGTGAAGACGGCGATACGCGTGCGAAAGATCTCGTCGAGAAGATCGAGAACACGGAGCTGCGCAAGAGTGTCAAAGCCTACACTGATTTTGCATTCGCGCAACAAGCAGTTCGAAACAAAGACGTCGCTGAGATCGTGCGACTCGTGAAGAACGGAGAGCTGACGAGTGTTCAGAAAGTGTGGGCACTGACGAGCGCCGCGAAGCTCGTGCAGGCTTCGGAACGTTCGCGTGCGACAGACATGCTCGAGCAAGCTCTGGCGGAGAGTCATCGCATCAGTGGCAGCGATCCGGATCGCGCGCGGGCACTCACGGCCGTTGCGGTCGGGTTCGGTGAGGTCGATCGCGTGCGCGCGTGGGAGATCCTCGGTGAAGTGGTGAAGGCCGCGAACGGCGCCGAAGCTTACACAGGCGAAGACAGCCGCATTACTTCACGACTGCAAACAAAGTTCATGGTCGTAATGAACAGCGCTAACGCCGAAGATTTTGACTTGCTCGCGGTTTTCAGGCATCTTGCTCGCGCCGACCTGCTCAGAGCGATTCAACTCGCAAAAACATTTACCGGTGAAGCGCCGCGAGCCGTGGCAACTCTCGCAATTGCACGTTCCGTACTCGAGAAACGGAAAGAAGTAGCAACGAATTAACCGCCTCCCAGGAGCTATACCATGAAAACAGGCAGCGTTCTTTTGTGTTTAGTCTTTTCTGTAATCCTCGCCCACGCGCAAACGGTCGATACGAAACAGGGGCCACCGGCCAAGAGCATCGCAGCCAACCCCGCCGCACCAACCGACGCCGAGCGCGAACTCAAAGAACGTCGCGCGCGTGCTCGCGCGCTGCTCGCCTCGCTCTCGAGCGACGCGCGCATGTTTCACGATCAAACACTGCGCGCCCGTTCTCTCGCGCGTATCGCGGACGCGCTATGGAAAGTCGACGCCGAACAAGGCCGGCTGTTGTTTCGCAAAGCCTGGGAGGCCGCCGAAGTTGCCGACCAGGAAAACGACAAGAAACTCGAGGAAGAAATTGCCCGGCAGAAAGCTCGCACCGGCAGCGGCAGTTACGCGGTCAACAC